>CACZQD010000146.1 GCA_902783215.1 uncultured Erysipelotrichaceae bacterium | reverse complement strand
CCGATATTTCAGATGGAAAACTATCAAGAGATCAAATAATAAATAGGGCAAAGAAAAAGAAAATAGAATATATTGCCTTTACTGAACATAATAAATATAAACAAATTACTGATAGTAATTTAAATATTATTCCAGGGATTGAATTTGATGCTTGTTTAGAAAGATCATTTCATACACTTTGTTATTTTAATAATTACAGTAAATCTATAGATCAGTTAATTTCTAAATATAATTATTTTGCTAATTATTATAGTGAATTGTTACTGGATAGAATTAAATATATTCATGGAATTAATGTTAATTTAGAAACTATTCAAGATTTTTTTGATAAAAAGGTTGTTACTAAACGTGATGTTATTGATTGGTTGATTGCTAATAATTACGCTAGAACTGTGAATGAAGCAGCTAATTTATATACTAATAAAAAATCTAAGAGTTATGTTCGTAAATATTCTCTTAGTTTTAAAGAAATTTCAGAGGTCATTAATAAAGAAAATGGTGTTATTGCTCTGGCTCATCCCTCTACATTAAATTACAATTGTCAGCAATTAGAATTGTTTATTCAAAATCTAATTGATTATGGTATGAATGGTATTGAAATAATCAATTCATCTAAGACAACACCAGATGAATATAAATTATACAATTATTTAGCTGAAAAATATGACTTAATAACTTGTGGGGGAAGTGATTTTCACAGTGAAGATAATCAAACATTAGGAGTTACTTATGGTAATATAAATAAACTATTAACTAAAATTAAATAAAGGTCAAAGCCTTTATTTTTTTAAGACAAAGAGTTTATTCTTATGATATTTAATTCCTCAATATTAAAAACTTTATTTGAATATAATAACATATATTCATCAAATAATGATCTTTCAAAAATTAATTGATCATCAGTATTAATAGTTACCTTTAATCCAAAATTAAACATTTCTTTAATGGGATGATTTTTTATATCAGTAATTCTTGACAAAAGTATATTACTGGTTGGACAAATATTGAATTGAATATTTTTTTCTTTGGCATACCTCATAATTTGTTGATCGGATATAATGGCAATGCCATGCTGAATGGTATTTAAATGTAATAATTTGATAGCTATATATATATCTTGAGCCGTACCAAATTCGCCAACATGTGCCTTTCTACATAGCTCAAATTTTTGAGCTGTTTGATATATTTTTACAAAAAGATCAATTGGTTTTGATAATTCATCACCGTAGAGATCAATTCCGTTAAATATTTTGCTTTTTATTAAATTTATGATGGTGGATTCATGTTCAATTTCAAAACTTTCTCTGCTAATACCAAGATCATAATTAATTTTAATTTGTTGTTTGTATTTATCTTTTAATTTTTTTAAATCTTTGACATAATCATTAAAGTGTTTATACATATAAATTGCATTTCTATAATCAACACTAATATCTAATTGTGTAATTCCATCATTAATAGCTGTTAAAATAGTACATTCAAAAAGTTTAATTTGTCCTTCTTTGGTTTTAGATAGTAATATGATATTATTTTTAATAAAAAGAGATAAAGATTTAATATTATTAGATGTTTCAAAATGACTTAAATGGTATGTAGGAAAGAATTCGTTAAAAACTTTTCTATTTGATCCTAATAATGCATGATTGTGTAAATCACTTTTTTTTAATTGATCAAAGTACTTTTTGTTATTTTCTTTAAAAGCGAGATTCATTAATTCTAATTCATTCATTTAAATCACCGTTTTAAGTATAGCACATATGTTGATAAATGTATATGAATTATAGCTAAAAACATATTGCTTTTTTTAATTAAACATAGTAAAATAATATCAAATTTGAAAGGATATTGTCGTATGAATGTTGTAAATCTTCACCTTCATTCTACTGCGTCAGATGGATTATTAACAGGAAAGCAATTAATTAATAAAGCAATAGAGCAAGGTTTAAAAATAATTTCTATTACTGATCATGATAGTGTTGATGAAATAGAAAGTGTTATTAATTATGCTAAAGATAAGGATATTACTATTATACCTGGAGTAGAACTTACTGCTGAATGCTTATTAGGACAATGTCATGTTTTGGGATATAATATGGCGTTAGAGCCAATTAAGGATTTTTCACATGATATCAAAATATCTAGGCAAAATAAAGCAAAAAAAATGATTGAAAGTTTGATTAAAGATCATTATCATATAACTTATGAAGAAGTTTTAAATAGGTGTAATAATGAGATTATTGGAAGAAGAGATATCGCTCTAGTATTAACTGAAAAAGGATATTATTCTGATGAAGAAAGTGCTATTAAAGATTTATTTGTTTATGGGAAAAAATATTATATTAAAACTAAAAGAAATAAAATTGAAGACTGCATTAAAATTATTAAACAGAGTGGAGGATATGCTGTTTTAGCACACCCTTGGACATTAAATATATCTATGGAAGACATGAAAAAATTTCTTCAGAAATATCATTTTGAAGGAATCGAAGTATATAATCATAATATATCGTTTAAGCAATATAATCAATTGTTAAGCTTAGCTGATGAGTTAAAAATATTGAAAACTTGTGGGACTGATTTTCATGGTCATAAAGGATTGAATGATCTTATAGTTGATCAAGATGTCGATTGCGATGAATTCTTAAAGAAAGTGAAGGTAAAACATTAATGAATACTCTAGATCAAATAGTTCAAAAACATAATCTGTCTGAAAGTTTTATAAGTGCTAAACCAATGGATTCTGAAAATAGAATTTTTAAAAGTGATCATTTTATTATAAAAATATACTATCCTAGAAAATACTCATATTACTATAATGAATTAGTAGTATATCAAAATCTATATATGAAAGATTATTTGTCTAAATTGTATTTTTATGGGGAAGAACAAGATTATAAATATATTATTATTTCCCGCTTAGAAGGTCAGTTATTGTTTGATTTGTGGGATAATAGTTCGTTAAAAGGTCGAGACTTTATTATTGAACAACTAGCTACTATTTTAAAAGATATTAATCATATTAAAACTCAAAATAAAAATTTTAAATCTTTTATTGATCTAAAATTTAATAATGCTTTATCAAAATTAGATTATTCTGATGTTTTTCTAGAATCTATCCAAGAAACATATGCTAGTTATAGAAAGAATATTCAGGATAATGAATTATGTTATTTAATTCATGATGATTTGCACTTTTATAATTTTATGTTAGATAATCAAAAGTTATTAGCATATGATTTTGAACACTTAACTATGGCACCTTTGGATTATCAATTAGTTAGATTTTATAAACAGTGGAAGTATCCTGAAACATTGATTTACCCTAAATACAGTATGACGAAACAACAAAAGCAGTCTTATCAAATGATAATGCCTAGTTTATTAAAATATTATCCACAATTAATTCAAAATTGCAATGTGAATGAAAGATTAAAATTATATTTACTAATATACTTGTTGGAAGAAGCGAAGCGAGTTAATTTATCTGAAGATAAAACCAAAAATTTAATAAAAGAAAATAAGCATTTAGATTTAGGAGTGATTAAAAATGTATGAAATTATTAATAGGTTTAATAAAATTTTAATTAATTTTGATATTCCAATTAAAATTGATAATTTAAAATACTATCTTGATCACTATTTAACGCTACAAAAAACTAATGGTATGGCCAAAGATTATGATATAGTTTTATCTTTTGTAGATAATTACTCAATAGACAGCAATGAAAATTTTTTTCAGATAGACAATCATTCTGCTTGTTTTTATGGGAACAAAATGATTGTAGGTATTAGTAATAATTTAACTAAAGAGACATTATTTATAAAAAGATTACTAATTGATATAAATCACTGTTTATTAGAAAAGAAAGGATGTTTTTTTCTTCATGCTTCTTCTTTGGTTGACAATGATAAGGCTATTATTTTTACTGGTTCTAAGGGAGCAGGAAAAACAACTAATATGTTATATTTATTAAATGATTATCCATTGGCTTATTCTTCTAATGAAAGAGTGGGTTTGATATGTCAAGAAGATAAAATTATTACTTGTGGCAATCCAACTAGGCTTAATGTTAGATCGAATACATTGAAGCAAAATCAAGAACTTTATAATAAATTAATAAACTGTATTGATCAAGATTTATATAATCAATATAAAGAATTAGATTTACCATTAAATTGTAGTGAGCGATTAGTAATTAGTTATCAGGATTTGATTAGCAATATGCATGTTCATATTGCTCCCTTTGCTCAGTTAAAAGCTATTTGTAATTTAGTCTATAATCATAATATAGAATTTGATTATGAGGAAATAGATTATAATCAAATTAGATCATCATTGTTATCTAATGCAATCGATGGAGTTTATCCAAATCGTAAAGTCTTAAATGATATACTATCTGTTAATAAAGTTTCATTAGATGATATCTTACCTAATAATTCTGTTAAAATATATAATATATATCAAAATAATCAAAAAAATAATAGTGATAAAATAATGAAGGTTTTAAGAAAATGATTGCACTAAATGAAATATTACAAAAATATAATTTAGAAGGATATAAATTTATGGAACTAAATAAAGGATTTGTATCAGATAAGTGGCTTATTTTTGATGATCATAATATATTATATGTTTTAAAAGAGATTACTAATCAGACAGAACAAAGAGTAGCAGATATTTTAAAAATACAATCTCAGTTAGAATGTTCTGCTAAAATTATTCAGACATATAATAAAAAAAATTATACTGTTGTTGATGATAAAATATATTATATGACCGAATATATTGATAATAAACAGGGAGATTTGAAAACTAAAATTGAAGATTTGGGACAATTTTTAGGTGAAGTTCATAATGAAATGAAAATACAAAAAAGGATTAATACTAAATTCTTAAAAATTGAAAACAATCAAGATTATTTAATACAATTGTTAGATTATTATAAAAAGAATAATTATCAAGAATATTTTAAGATAATTAAATATAAATTAAATATTCTAAAAGGAATAAATATTGATGATATAAATTATCTTAAATTATCACATCAAATCATTCATGGTGATTTTTATGGCGACAATATTTTGTTTGATGATAAAAATTATAAATTAATAGATTTTGATCAAACTTGCTTGTTTTACAAAGAATATGAGTTAATGAGAGGAATGTTTATGATGTGTTACGATGATAGAAAAAATGCAGCAGATATTATTAATGCAATGAAATTATTTCTCAAAGGTTATTTTAAACAAAACAGTATTAATTCTCCAATTGATACTTATAATTTATATTTATATATTCAAGCTAATAGTTTATCTAGTTTAAAACCAAATCATTATTTAAAAAAAGAGAAAAAAGAATTTGCTAAGAAACGTTATTATATATTGAAATTTTTATATGAAAATAAAAAGGAAATTATTAACATTTTAGGAGGATAAATATGAGACAATCAATACAGGTGCTAGTACTTCCATATAAGCATGAAAATAAAAAAATAAAGTATGCTATCTTTCGTAGAGAAGATTTGGATGTTTGGCAAGGAATAGCTGGAGGGGTAGAGGAAGGAGAAACATATCTTGAAGCCGGTAGAAGAGAAGCTAATGAGGAAGCCTCTATACCACTAGATAGGGAATACATATTATTAGATTCTAAATCGACAATTCCAGTTAATTTTATTCAAGGAAATTTTTTATGGGGAAAAGATGTCTATAATGCTATTGAATATTGTTTTGGAGTATGTGTGGATGATGTTGAATTAATTATTTCAGATGAGCATCAAGAATATAAATGGGTAGATTATGAAGAAGCTTTTAAATTATTTAAATGGGATAGTAATCGTAATGCCTTATGGGAATTAAATGAACGTATTAAGAGAATGGAGTAATGATTATAAAATGACAAAAGAAGTCAATGTATTTGATAAAATTACAAGTGGAGAAGAAATTATTGTAGCAGTTATGGGAGTTGGGTATGTTGGATTACCCCTCATTAAACAATTATCACATAATTTAAAAGTTATTGGTTTTGATATCAATAAAGAAAAAATACTAGATTTAGATGCCAATAATATTAATAATTCAATTTATTTTACATTTGATGAAAAAGAATTATCAAAAGCAGATATAATTATTGTCTGTGTTCCAACACCAATAAATGAATATAAGGAACCAAACTTAGAGTATATTAAGTCTGCTTGTAAAATTATTGCTACTAATATGAAAAATGGTATTTCAATAATTTTTGAATCTTCATATATGCCAACTTGTACAGAAAAGATATGTATTCCGTTAATAGAAGAATTATCTCATAAACAAAATAATATTGATTTTTTTGTGGGTTATTCACCAGAAAGAATTAATCCAGGAGATAATAAAAATACGTTAAATAATATGACTAAATTAATTGCATCATCTAATGAACAAGTTTTAGATATAATGGAATATGTGTATTCACAAATTGATGGTATTAAACTCTACCGTGTGAATGATATTAAAATAGCTGAATTATCTAAATTAATGGAAAATTGTCAACGTGATATTAATATTGCTTTTATGAATGAAGTTGATAAATTATGTCATAAATTAAATATAGATATTTACGATGTAATCAGTGCAGCTGGAACTAAATGGAATTTTATGAAGTATTATCCTGGATTAGTTGGTGGTGATTGTGTTGGTGTTAATTCATATTATTTAATGAATTTAGCCAATCAATTTAATGAGGAATTAGAAGTATTAAAAAAGGCTAGAGAAGTAAATATATCTATGCCAGATTATATAGTTAGAGAGATTAATCGTTTAGTTAAAGAGGTAAAAAGTAATTCAAATAATAGAATTATAAAAGTAGCTATTTATGGATACACATATAAAGCTAATATCAAAGATACTAGAAATACTTTAGTAGCTAATTTATATGAACTTTTAATAGAAAATAATTACGATACAATAATATGTGATTATAATGTATTATCTAATCAAGAATACATTACTAAAGAAAATATAGATAATAATGATATAATTATACTAGCTGTAGATCATAAGAACTACAGCAATTGGAGCAAAAAACAAATAGAAGATAAGTTTAATCCTAATTCTGATTATAAAATATTTATTGATCTTAAATCATTATATAAAGATACCTTAATTGATTCAGATATAATATATTGGAATTTATAAGAAAGTGAGAGATAGTGTGGAACAAGATATTGTGTTTAATATAAATAATGAAACCAAATTTAATTATCGAGTAGCAGCTTTAATAATTCAAAATAATAAAGTATTTTTACAAACAAGTTCCAATGAAGATTTTTATGCTTTACCAGGTGGTAGAGTTAATTTGTTTGAAGATTCAAAAGAAGCTATGGTAAGAGAAATAAAAGAAGAACTAGGAATAAAGATATCTGTTGATGATGCTTTATTAATAGATGTTGTTGAAAACTTCTTTATCTATAATAATATGAAGTATCATGAATTACTCTTTATCTATCGTTTTGAATTACCAGATAATATAACCATTGAAGATGGATTAAAAACATTAGATAAAGATAATAATTATAATTATTGGAAAGGCTTTAAAGAAATAAAAAATCTTAATATTAAGCCAGTAATTATTAAAGATATATATTTAAATAAAGAATTAAAACATCATATTAATAAGGAGATATAAATAATGGAGTATTTAGATTTGTATGATAAGAATAAAAAGTTAACAGGTGAAATTATTGAAAGAAAGAAATTAAAAACATCAATGCCTAAAGATAGATATCTAAATGTTGTTCAAATATTTATTCAAAGTAGTGATGGTAAATTTTTAATCCAATATACTTCTAAAGAAAAAGGCAATGAAATAGCTACTACTGGTGGATTTGTTCAAGCAGGATAAACTAGTGATCAAACTATAACAAGAGAAGTAAAAGAAGAATTAGGAGTAGATATTAGTAATGAAGATTACAAATTAATAGATACTATTTTATTTAAACAAGTTTTTATTGATGTATATTATTTAAAAAAAGATTACAATTTAGATGATTTTATATTACAAAAAGAAGAAGTTGAAGAAGTAAAATGGTTAACTATAGATGAAATAAAAAATTTAATTGAACTTGATAAATTTAGAAAATCTAACGTCATTTCATTTAACTTAGTATTAGATTATTTAAATAAAAATAAATAAAGTATACACTTTATACAAAAGTGTATACTTTTTGTAAACTTTTAAAAATAAGTTGAAATCTAATGAAGGAATGTGCTACAATTAAGATGTACATTAAATAGTTTGGGGGATGTTATGAAAGAGATAGAAAAGTATAATTCGGTTATTGATTATATACGACATCTAGATAGTCAAAATGATCAAAACAGTATTGCGTTAGAGTATTATGGTAACAAAATTACTAGAAGGGATTATTGGAGTTATGTGGCCAAATATAGAAATTATTTTAATTCTATTGGATTAAAAGATGGAGAAGCTGTTGCAATATGTATGTTAAATAGTCCTGAATACGAATTTATATTTGCTTCTTTGTTAGAAAATGGTGCAATTGCAAGTACTGTTAGTAAATCATTTTTAAATGCTGACATAAAAAGGCAAACTGTAGAACGAAATATTAAAACATTGATAATTAGTATAGAATTTTTACCAGAAATGATTGATAATCATACATTTGAACAATTAGATAAAGATAATAGCTTAAATAGAATAATATTTACTACTGTTGGTGATTTTATGCCTGCAGAAAAAGAATTTGAAGTAAATAATAAGAATTATTTGACTATAATAAAACAGTTGAATTTGCCAAAAAATGTTGAAATAGTTTATCCAGGTTATATGAAGAAAAAGGTTGAATCAATGAGTGATTTAATTATAAAAGACGTAAATATAATGAACAAAGTTGCAACATATTCAAATACTGGAGGAACTACAGGAGCTCCAAAATGTTCCGTTCATACACATAGAGCAATTGCATCATTGTTGCGATCTCACGATAGAAAAATATATAAAGAATATAATTTAAAACAAAATTCAAGATCATTACTTGTGATTCCAATATCGCATATTACAAGTCAATTTTATGCTTTATTGTTGAGAAGATCTTCTGGGGCAAATATAATATATAATCCTAATGCATTTGAGCCTAAAGCACTAAAAAATATTTTAATAAATGAGAAAATTGATGATGTTGTATTACCTTTTGGATTATACTATTCAATTACCAGAGAACCTATTGAACCTGGTAAATTGTTATTAAACACACCTGCTTGTGGAGGAGAACCTACTCCATATATACCAACGTTGGATGTAAATAATAAATTACATGCTTGTGGAAGTAATTCAATCATTATAGGGACTGGAAGTACTGAATTTGGTTCTGGTATAATGGCAACATATGGGATGGAAAATAGATGTAATGAAAGTGGTTATTTCTTTCCATTTGCTTCTGGTTTTTTATTGGATCCGGCTACTGATAGTATAATAACAGAGCCTGGTAAGAGAGGTATTTTGTATGCGAATGCTCCATGGCAGATGGAAGGTTATTTAAATGATCCAGTTGCAACAAATGAATTTTATCACTTTAAGGATAAAAATAAAAT
>CACZQD010000145.1 GCA_902783215.1 uncultured Erysipelotrichaceae bacterium | reverse complement strand
GTTAACTACGTTATAGTTTTAAGGTATATTTATATACAAATTAAGGTGGTACCACGTTAACTCACGTCCTTATATGGATGTGAGTTTTATTTTTTGAGGAGGAATATATGTATAGATCAAAAGGTTCAAATAATATTAATAATTTATTAAATAGAATTGAAAAGGATATTACTAATTGTAAGAATTCGCGTGCTCATTTAAAGACATTACAGGAATTGAATGTACCATATTTTAATTATCGAATTCAAAATGATATTGGTACAATTTATATGAATTTAGGAATGTTTGATGATGCATTAAAATGTTTTGAAAAACTAATTAAAGAAGATCCTAGTTATCATACTGCATATAAAATTACCAAGCTTTTATTGGTATCTGGAGAAGTAGATAAAGCTAAGTATTTTGTAAGTTTGCTTCCAGATGATGAAAATAGATACTATTTTGAGGGATATATTGAGAAAGCTGTTGGCAATTATGATAAAGCTATAGAAAAGTTTAGTAAATTAAGATTTACTTTAATGGAAGTAAAGGGTTTATTACAGATGGGCCATTGTTATAAGAATATGTTTGATTATGAAAGCGCTAAAAAGATGTATAACAAGTTACCAGCATCAACAGATGAAAAATATGAATCATTAGTCGCACTTTTAGAAATTGCTTTAGATGAGAATGATGAAAATATTAATAAATTAATAAAACAATTTGATGTTGATAATTGTAAATTATATAGAGTCTTAAAAGAATATCGAAGATGTGTTTCATATTATATGTATAAAAATAATAAATTAAATTCTAAAATGTCTAAATATTATTTTGAAGGACAATTGTTAAAATATAATAAAGAAAAAGCAATAAAACATATTCAAGATAGACATGTAAAGAAAAAAGATTATCGTTTTCAGTTTATGGAAAAGGTTGATATTAATGAAATATTTAATTATTGCTTAGATCATTTAGAAAGTAAAATATCTACGGGATCATCCGATAAATATTTAATTGATTATCCTAGTGATATTGGATTTTTAAATAATAATAAAACTAATAGAATATATGTATCAACTATACCAAATACTAAAAACATATTAACACTGTATCCAATTGTTAATTATGATAGAATATTAGAAAAAGAAAAGGATGATGAAAATGTTAGATAAGAAATATAGTCATTTAAGTGTTGAAAAAGGTAAATATGATGAGTGGATGGAAAAAGGATATTTTAATAGTGGAGATTTATCAAAAAAACCATATGCAATTGTTATTCCTCCACCAAATGTTACTGGTAAGTTACACTTAGGACATGCTTGGGATACTACTTTACAGGATATAATGATTCGTTATAAAAAAATGGATGGTTATGATGCTTTATGGCTACCTGGAATGGATCATGCAGCTATTGCAACAGAGGCTAAAGTAGTTCATAAGCTTAAAAGTGAAGGTATTAATAAATATGAATTAGGAAGAGAAGAATTTTTAAAAGAGTGCTGGAAATGGACAAATGAATATTCTAATAACATTCGTAATCAATGGGCAAAACTAGGATTATGTTTAGATTATTCAAAAGAAGCATTCACACTGGATGAAAATTTAACTAGAGCTGTTAAGGAAGTATTTGTATCTTTATATAATGAAGGATTAATATATCGTGGAGAAAGAATAATAAATTGGGATCCTGTAGCAAAAACTGCTCTTTCTAATGAAGAAGTTATTTATAAAGATGATGAAGGTGCTTTTTATCATTTAAAATATTATATTGAAAATAGTGATGAATATTTAGAAATAGCTACAACACGACCAGAAACAATGTTTGGAGATACTGCAGTAGCAGTTAATCCAGATGATGAAAGATATAAACACTTAATTGGTAAAAATGTTAATTTGCCAATTGTCAACAAGTTAATACCAATTGTAGGTGATGAGCATGCTGATCCTGAATTTGGAACAGGGGTAGTTAAAATTACTCCCGCACATGATCCTAACGATTTTGAAGTTGGTAATAGACATAATTTAGAACGTATTGTAGTTATGAATGAAGATGCTACAATGAATCATAATGCTTTTAAATATGAAGGTATGACTCGTGAAGAGTGTAGAGAGGCACTTGTAGCTGATTTAAAAGAACAAGACTTACTAATTAAAATAGAGCCAATGGTACATAGTGTTGGACATAGTGAAAGAACAGATACAGTTGTTGAACCTTATCTATCAAAACAATGGTTTGTAAAAATGCGTGGTCTTGCAGATCGAGTACTTGAAAATCAAAAGAATAAAGATACGAAAGTTAATTTTGTTCCAGAACGTTTTGAAAAGACAATGAATCATTGGATGGAAATAACTTATGATTGGTGTATATCTAGACAATTATGGTGGGGACATAGAATACCGGCTTGGTATAAAGACGACGAAGTTTATGTTGGTATAGAACCACCTAAGTCAGAAGGATGGGTTCAAGATACCGATGTATTAGATACTTGGTTTAGTAGTGCTTTATGGCCTTTTGCCACATTAGGATGGCCAAATAATACAGAAGATTTTAAAAGATATTATCCAAATAACGTTTTAGTTACTGGATATGATATTATTCCATTTTGGGTTAATAGAATGACTTTTCAAGGATTAAAATTTACAAACCAACGTCCATTTAAAGATTGTTTAATACATGGCTTAATTCGTGATAAACAAGGAAGAAAGATGTCTAAATCTTTAGGTAATGGTGTTGATCCAATGGATGTTATTGATGAATATGGATGTGATGCTTTAAGGTATTTTCTTTCTACATCATCCGCACCAGGTATGGATTTAAGATATGATGAGGAAAAAGTTAAAAGTACTTGGAATTTCATTAACAAATTATGGAATGCTTCAAGATATGTTTTAATGAATATTGAAGATATTAAAAAGATCAATTTTGATAATTTAAATACTAGTGATAAATGGATATTAAATAAACTAAATATAGTCATTGAAAAAGTTAGAAAACATATGGATAAGTATGAATTTAATGTTGTTGGTACAGAATTATATAATTTTATTTGGAATGATTTTTGTGATTGGTATATAGAATTATCTAAATTCAATATGAACGATACAACTAAATCTGTTCTTTTGAAAGCTTTAACAGATATATTAAAACTAATTCATCCTTTTATGCCATATGTAACAGAAGAAATATATCAGATGTTACCAATAAAAGATGCAGAATCAATTATGATAAGTTCTTATCCAAAAGTAAATGATGATTACTATTTTGACACTAATTTAGATGATACTATTGAATTAATTAAAAATATACGTAAAATAAAATTAGAAAATAATATTGGTAAAGAATACTCTTTAAAATTTGATTGTGTTGATAATACAGATATTATTACTAATGTATTAAAACCCGTTGATTTAGATATAACAAATTTAAAAGAAATAATTATTAATAAAAATGTAAGTATCTTTTATGATGGATCATTAAATGAAGCAAAAGAATTAGAAGAATTAACAAAAGAAAAAGAACGTTTAGAGAAGAGTGTTCAAAGAAGAGAAAAATTGCTAGCTAATCAAAATTATGTTTCAAAAGCTCCAGCTAATATTGTAGATAATGAAAGAAAACAATTAGAAAAAGAAAAAGAAGAGTTAAATATTATTATTAGTAAAATAAAATAGCTTATGGCATAGAATTAATCTATGCTTTTTTATCTATTAGGAAAGTGCTTGGTATTTTGTCAAAATTATTGACACAGGTACATATGTATGCTATACTAATTGTACAACTTAGGAGGTAACCATCTATGGAACATATAACAAAGGGATATATCTTTAGATTGTATCCTAATGAAATACAACAAGAATTAATTGAAAAAAGCTTTGGATGTAACAGATTTATCTATAATTACTTCTTAGAACGTAATCCTAAATATATTAATGCTTATAATTGTATTAAGGAAATACCATTACTTATTAAAGAAAATGAATGGTTAAAAGAAGTAGATAGTTGTCTATTAAGATGTAGTATCTTTAATTTAGAAGAT
>CACZQD010000144.1 GCA_902783215.1 uncultured Erysipelotrichaceae bacterium | reverse complement strand
TAATTGATGGCAAATGTTGTTTATAATCTATTATAATTTTTTTCTAATAAGAAACTAGATTCTTTTATCTTTTATTTAATTTGCCATCATGTTCCTACAAGAGTACGATTAAGTACTCTTTTTTGTGCTAAAACATCAAAGTTATCATATAATAAAATAGGTGGTTATATGTCTAAAGAAACATTTAAAATATTTGTAAAGAAAAATCCAAGATTAATTAAATATATAAAAAATGGAGATATGACCTGGCAAAAATTCTATGAAATGTATGATTTATATGGTGAAGATACGAATGTATGGAAGGAATATTTAGATGATAAAACAAATGATGAAAAAAATAATAAAGAAGCAACATCTTTAGGACTTGCAGACTTTTTAACTTGGCTTAAAACAGTTAATTTAGATAGTTTACAAGAAGGTATTGGAAGTATTCAAAGAGTGCTTGGAGTAGTACAAGATTTAACCAATAAGGATACTAAAAAAGAAGAAACTTATAAACCTCGACCACTATATAAGCATTTTGAGGATTAATGATTCTAGATATCCAGTTTAAACTTAAAAGTAACCCTTTATATATTAAATATATTCATGAAAATTCTTATTGGTATAAAATATTAAATCGTGATCCTAGTATGTGGGGTAATTTTGTTGAGAGTGTGAAAGATACATATCATTTGCGAACTACTGATAAAATAAATAATGCATTGGATGCAATTGACATGATTACTAAAGTTATATCGACATTAAAATAGTTTGCATTTTTTTTCTTGTATGATATAATATATCTCCAAGTGGAGGGAAATTATGAATATTGAACGTTTAAAAATGTATAAGAAAGAATTACAAAAGTCGAATAAAGAGGATAAAGAATTAATAATAATTAAGAATAATTCTATTGATAATCAAACAGTTGAAGCAGTAAAAAATGTTGAAAAAATAATTATAGATTTAAAACGAAAAATAATTGATTCTGGTAGAGATTATAATAAACTTGAAATACTATTTAATTTAACTCATTTTTATGCTGAAGATTATGATGATAAAGTAAATGAGTGGATGCATGAGTATTGCTATTTTCGTCAATTGGATATAATGCTAAGACAAAATGGAAACTATTCTTTGGAAAATCATATTAAAATTGATAAAAAAATTAGAAGTTTGCTTAATGTACTTGGAAACAATAGAAAAAAATGTACATTACCTGATATTGGGCGTATTGATTTAAGAACAGATATTATTATTGATGATAAAAAATTAAATATTAAATATGATAGCTATAGTAAGATAATCAACATACCTTTATTTAATTTTTATTTAAAAAAACTAGGTTATGACAGTTTGATTAAAGAAACATATAATTGTAATAATCCGCAAATGTTAAAAGTTATTGTTGATTTTACTAAAAACTATCAAGATTCAAAAACTTATTCACTATAAAATAGGTTTTTCTTTTTTTTAATATGTGTTAAAATATAGTAGGTGGTTATATGCGAATTATAAGTGGTAAATATAAAGGAAGAAAACTAGAGGGATTTACTATTGATGGTACTAGACCCACGATGGATCGAGTTAAAGAATCGTTATTTGGAAGTATTCAAAACTATCTTAAAGATGCTTATGTTTTAGATTTATTTGCTGGTAGTGGTTCTTTAGGTTTAGAAGCGCTCAGTAATGGTGCTAAAGAAGTATATTTAATTGATAATAATAATATAGCTATAAATACTATCAATAATAATAGTAAAAATATGGATGGTGTAAATATTTTAAAAACTGATTATCAAAAATATTTAAAACACTGCAATAAAAAGTTTGATATTATATTCTTAGATCCGCCATATGATTTAAATTTAATAAATCCTTCTTTAGAATTAATAAAAAAGTATAGTTTATTAAATGAAAATGGTATTATTGTATGTGAATATGAAAAAGAACAAATAAATCCTATATATAATATAATTAAAGAAAAAAAATATAGTAGTACCAATATAATGATACTAAAAAATGTCAACAATAATGTCAATTAATACCCTGTAGGGTATTTTCTTTTATATATTTACCTTTTAAAGTATACAAATTTGTCGAAATATGGTATAATTATTGTAAGTAAAGTAGGTGGTTCTAGTGAGATATATAAAAAGATTAAGTTTATTTATATTGCTATTACTTGTTATGTTTAGCTTTAAGAATATAGTTAAAGCAGATTATAAAGCAACTGTGGTTATTAATAGTGGTGAAAAATGTGAATTATATTCTAAATCAACTGGTAAATGTATTTATAAAGATACTAATTTAAATTCATATGTACCTAAAGTAGTATGGATGGATACTGGTGAACAAGTTACTGTAGTTACTAGTAAAGGAACTTTAAATGGTAATAAAAACTGTAGTGGTAAATATGTATATATTAACTATGCTTTTCCAGATAAACCAACAACTGTTTATGGTGGATGGTTCTGTAATTCTAATTTAAGTACAAGTTTACTTACTAGTGCGATGAAAACAGAATTTTCAAAAGCTGGTTTTCCAGAAAGTTACTATGAAAAATTAGCTGTATTAAAAACAGCTCATCCTAAATGGACATTTAAATCAATTAAAACAGGATTAGATTTTAATACGGCTGTTAGTAATGAATCTTTACTTGGACGTAGTTTAATTCAAGTAACATCTTCTGTAAATAATGAAGGTTATTTATCTACCGCATCAGGAGCTTATAACTATACTACTGATAAATACACTGTTTTTGATGGATCTAATTGGTATAATGCAAATAATGCAACAATTGCTTTCTATATGGATCCACGAAATTCTTTAATTGATATGTATATTTTTCAATTTGAGGCATTAGCTTATGAAAAAAATTTACAAACATTATCTGTTGTCAAACAATTATTAAATGGTGATTATTTAAATAATTTTGCAAGTTCATATATATCTGCAGCTAGTGACAGTGGTGTAAGCCCTGTATATTTAGCTAGTTTATCTAAACAAGAAGTAGGTGGTAAAAGTACTGCTACAACAGCTGTTTCAGGTAAGAGTTTTACTTACGGTGGAAAAACATATTCTGGTATTTATAATCCATACAATATAGGTGCTACTAGTGGATCTGATGCTGTGTATAAGGGGCTTTACTTTGCCGCTGGAAGTGGAGGATTAACTACTTATAATCGTCCATGGAATACAATGGATAAAGCTATTCGCGGTGGGGCTAAATGGATTGGTTCAAACTATATTAGTTTAGGTCAAAACACAAGTTACTTTAAAAAATGGAACGTTGTTTATAATTACAATACTTCCATAAAAAATAGATATAGTAATTACAATCATCAATATATGACTAATATACAAGCTCCAATAAAAGAAGCTAATTCAACATATAAATCATATTACAATTCAGGAATATTAAACTCTTCGTTTGTATTTTATATACCTGTATATAACAATATGCCTACATCAACATCTTTACCAAGTACTGGTAATCAAAATAATTATTTAAAGAGTTTAACAATTGATAAAAAATCAGTTTCATCATTTAATGGTGCAACAACTAATTATAATTATTACGTTAATTCAAATACAAGTAGTGTTAGTATTGCTGCTACATCTTTAAAAAGTACATCTAGTGTTAGTGGAACTGGTACAGTAAAATTAACTGGAACGACAACCACAAAGAATATTGTAGTTAAAGCTCAAAATGGTGCAACTAGAACATATAAAGTTAATATAATTAAAAACGGTACATCAAGTACTACTTCTACAAATACATCAACTACCGCATCAAATACTTCTTCGACAACAGTAGTATCAGTTTTAAATAAAGCTGGAATTAAAAATAGTTCAAAATATATTACTGGTTTGTCATTAGGCACTAATGCTAGTTCAATATCTAAAAAAATAACAAGTGCTAATTCAACAAGTACAGTAACTATCAAAAATAGTAATGGAAGTACGAATAATAGTATTATTAAAACTGGCGATAACATTTCCGTAAAAGTCGGTAATGAATCTAAAACATATACAACAGTTATTTATGGTGATCCTAGTGGTGATGGTAAAATAAGTGCTGTTGATTATGTAAAAATTAAAAATTATATCATGGGTCGAGTTAGTTTAAATAATTCTTATAAGGAAGCAGCAGATGTTAATAAAGACGGTAAAGTAAATGCTGTTGATTATGTAAAATTAAAAAATTATATTATGGGTCGTACTACAATAAATCAATGAGGAGGCAATAAATGAAAAGATTAAGTCAAGTATTATTATCAATAGTTTTATTCTTAGTATTTATACCAACGATTAAGGCCGGATCTTTAAGCTTATCGGCCTCTTCATCGGCTTCTGTTAATTCAGCCGTAAAAGTTAGAGTTAATATTAATAACTTAGCTGGCCGTTTCCGTGTAACATCGTCGGATAATTCAGTTTTAGCTGGAAGTGCGGAAGACTTTTGGGAAAGTAGTCAAACAGTTATATTTACAGCTAAAAAGTCCGGAAGAGCTACTATAACAGTCACACCAATCGATGTAGCTGATTATGATTCAGGTGCATCATATACATCATCTAGATCAGTTACTATTAATGTATCAGGTGGAGGTGGTTCTTCATCGACTAAGTCAAATAATAAAACTGTAGATATAAATAAAACATATAGTTCAAATAATAGTTTATCTAGCTTATCAGTTGAAGGTTATGATTTAGATCCTACCTTTGATAAAGAAAAAACAGAATATAAAATAGAATTAGATAGTGATGTAAAAAGCATAAATGTTAAAGCAAGCGCAGAAGATGAAAATGCTACAGTTAAAGGTACTGGTGAAGTATCTGTATCAGAAGGAATGAATAATATTAAAATAACTGTAGTTGCGGAAAATGGAAATGAAAAAGTATATACTATAATAGCTAATGTTGAAGACAAAAATCCTATTAAAGTAAAAATAGGAAAGAAAAAATATACAGTTGTAAAAAATATTGATGATTTAAAAGTACCAGATAACTACACAAAAACAACAGTAAAAATAAATGATAATGAAGTTCCAGCGTTTACTAATGAAATAACAGGTTATATTTTAGTAGGCTTAAAAGATAATAAAGGAAATATTTCATTATTTATCTATAATCCATCAAATGGTAAATTTAGTAAATATCAAGAATTATCCTTTGATGGTGTAAGTATTCAATATTTAAAAGCAAAAAAAATACCAAAATGTTATAAAAAGTATATAATTAAAATTAATGATCAAAATATAACAGTATATAAGAAAAATAAAAAAGATACATATGCATTAGTATATGGAATGAATCTAAATAATGGTGATATTAATTGGTATAGTTATGATACAAAAGAAAATACACTACAAAGATATAATATAAAAGATCTAGATAAGTTATCTATATTAAACAATAAATATTTAATAACAATAATTATACTAAGTGTATCAAGTTTATTATTACTATTCTTTATGTTGATATTAATGCTCAAAATTAGAAATCATAAACGTAGTTAAAAGGAATAAGTTTATTAAGCTTATTCCTTTATAATTTAATAATTAATAATAGATTAAAGACTATATATCCAATAAAAATTAGATAGTTTAATACTGATAGAATTTTGTATAGTATTTTACCACATACAATTGATATACAAAAAAATGTAATCATGACTAATATAATTAATCCACCCATTAATAAATATGTATCATTTGTTTGTATATTTGTAAATAATATGGAGTAAATATAATATACTAAACTTATGATTATGAATAATCCAATTACTATTATATTACCAATTCCATATTTTGTATTTTCACCAGTATTCTTTATATTATCTTCTAAATTATCATATACAGATGATTTTACATCATTTTTAAACTCCTTAAATTTGGTAGTGTTCTCTAGTTTCTTTTTTTGTTTTTGATCATCGATACCACTTTTTGCTATTTTATTTAATTGTTTTTTTCTTTTTTCATCTCTTTTTTTATTTCTCACTTTGTTTTGTTCTTCTTCAAATAGTATTTCTTTTAATTCTTTTTGCTTTTGTTCATAGTTTTGCTTTTTCTTTTCACGTTCTCTTAGCTCTTGTCGACTCATTAAATCGATAAATGAAGAAGTACTATCTAGATCATTCTTTTTAATATCTGATAAATCAATTTTATTATTTTTCATACTATCACCATGTTCATTATATATGAGTATTTAAAAAAAATAAAGATAAATTACTTAAAATAGTGAAAAGTTTGTAAAAAGTGTAAAATAAATGACAAATAGTGTTTAAATATGTTATAATTTTAATGTAGTGGAGGTATGTATGAAGAAAAAATTATCAGTAATTGTTTCTTGCTTTAATGAAGAGGAAGTAATTCCATATTTTTATAAAGAATTTGTAAAAGAGGTAAAAAAGATTAATGATTTAGATTATGAATTAATTTTTGTTGATGATGGTTCTAAGGATAAAACGTTTGATATAATTAAAAGTTTAAGAAAAGAAGATAAAAAAATTCGATATATATCTTTTTCTCGAAACTTTGGTAAGGAAGCAGCGATGATGGCAGGGTTACAAGCATCTACAGGAGACTTTGTAACATTAATGGATGCGGATTTACAAGATCCTCCAGCTTTACTATCAACAATGTATGATTATATTAAAAATGAAGGATATGATTGTGTAGGTACAAGACGTGTAACTCGTAAAGGAGAACCTATTGTTAGAAGTTTCTTTGCTCGATTATTCTATAAATTGATAAATAAAATGTCCAAAGTAGAAATGGTTGATGGAGCTCGTGATTTTAGATTGATGAATCGTCGTATGGTTGATGCTATTGTATCTATGAAAGAATATAATCGATATTCTAAAGGAATTTTTAGTTTCGTTGGTTTTAAAACAAAGTGGTTAGAGTATGAAAATATTGAAAGAGTTGCAGGAACAACTAAATGGAATTTTTGGAAATTATTTAAATATGCTGTTGAAGGAATAGTTGGATTTAGTACTTTTCCACTTATTTTATCATCCATTATTGGTATCTTATTTTGCTTAGTATCATTTATTATGTTAATTATAATGTTTATTAAATCAGTATTTATTCACACTGCTATTTCATCTTTATTTACGTTATTAACTGTTTTATTTGGAATATGTGGTATTCAACTATTTATTATGGGTATTATTGGAATATATTTGTCTAAAATATATTTAGAGACCAAGAATAGACCTATATATGTAGTTAAAGAAACTGAGGCTGATTTAGATGATTAATAAACTTTTTAGTGTATATAAAAAAAAGAAAGAAGTATTTAATTATCTAATTGTCGGTTGTTTAACTACTTTAGTTGGTTTAGTATCATATTATTTATTTGTATCAACACTTCTTGATCCTGATAATGCTTTTGAGCTTCAAATAGCCAATGTACTATCTTGGATTTTAGCTGTTTTGTTTGCTTATTTTACTAATCGTAAATTTGTGTTTGAAAGTAAAAACAATAAATTATCAGAATTTATAAAATTTATTTTGTCTAGAATATCTACATTACTTGTTGATATGTTTTGTATGTTTTGTTTTGTAACTGTTTTATCAATAAATGATAAAATATCCAAACTTATTGTTCAAGTAATAGTTTTTATTCTAAATTATATATTTAGTAAGTTTATTGTTAAAAAAAAAAAGTAGTCTAATAGCTAAAT
>CACZQD010000143.1 GCA_902783215.1 uncultured Erysipelotrichaceae bacterium | reverse complement strand
TGAAAAATATAGTGTGAAATATATTGTTAAAGATAATAATGAGGACAATACACGTCAAGATTTTATTAAAAATGACGATGTAAAGAATATGACTTATGGTTATACTATCATTGGATCGACTTCATTAGCTGCATTTGGCATGATGTTACTCGCACCATCTAAAATTATGGCAGAAGCTTACGAAATAAGAGAAGAAAAAAAGAAGAGTTTAAAGAAATAAGGAGTTTATACTTTGTTTTTTGCCTAAATATTAGCATTTCATAAACAGGTTGACATTTCAAATTATGCTAGTATAATAATTTATGCGAATGGGAGGAATTAAGATGGACATTAAAAACTTAAGGATGAATAAGAAATATCGTTATACAAAAAATGCTTTAGTAGGTGGTTTATTAGGAACTATTGCTGTTGGATCAGTTTTATCGATATTTAATTATTGTGAATATGGTATGTTTAAACCAATAATTAGTAAGGATGATAAATTAGTTTCATATGAGGTTGATACTAAAATATATTCTAAAGACGGTTTAAAGGAAGTTAAATCATATGATCGAAGTTTAACACGCGATAAAATAGCTGTATTTAAATATAATAACAATAATGAAGATATATATGCTGGTTGGGATATTTCTTCTTTAAATAAAAAACAATTAGAGTTTATTAAATCTAATATTAAAACTTCTGATGCTGAGCAGTTAAAAGCTTTGATGCATTATGTTTCTGGATTAGGTAATGAATTAGGTTCTGAGATTAATCTAGCTAGTTATTATAATACTGATAATGAATATGGTATGAAATATATTGAACAAACTAAAGATGATAACAATACCAAATTAACGCCTATTTATAAAAATAGTCGTGAAGCAAAAGATAAGATGATTGTTAATTTATTACTTATGGACATTGGAGGAATATTAGCATCAATACTTGGCTTGTGCTATACTTACGATAAAATGGATGAACATTTATATGAGACAACTTTATCAGGAAAGCTAAAGATGAAGCGTTAATAAACGCTTTTTTTGTGAAAAAATGTCATATTTCTTGAAAACCATATTTTAATATGTTATAATTAAATTGCTGAAAGATAAGATTTAATCCTTATGAAAAACCTACTAATCGAATTATAAGGGAATCTAATTTATAGATCGGTGTTGAAAGCCCAACTTGATTGGGGATCCTAATGACTATAATGTGATACCCACCTGGGAGACTAGGTTTTTATTCGATACGGATATCTGTCTTTTGGCTTTTTTTGGAGGTAGTTATGTTATTAGATTTGGAATATGTTGTTTTTGATTTAGAAACTACAGGGCTTAGAGTATCAGAAGGAGATTCTATTATTGAGATTGGTGCGGTTAAGCTAAAAAATGGTAGTATTATTGACCGATTTGATTTACTTATTAAACCACCAAAAGAAATATCAAGTGAAATCACTAACATAACTGGTATTACTAATGACATGGTTAAAGATGCAGTGGATGAAGAAATAGGAATCAAAAAGTTTATGGAATGGGTAGGAGATCTTCCTATGGTTGCGCATAATGCTCGTTTTGATCTTTCTTTTGTTGAAATGGCTTTTTTAAAGTATGATATGGGTAGATTTAATAATACTGTAATTGATACTTTAGGACTTTCAAGATATTTAGAATCTAATGAACGTTTTCATAATTTAGCTACACTAGTAATACGTTATAACATTGATTGGGATGAGGATAAACATCATCGTGCGGATTACGATAGTGAAGGTACCGCACATATTCTTGATAAGATGCTTAATAAGTTAGATAAAAATGGTATTAAGACAATGGATGATTTAAAAAGATATCGTTCAATTGTTATAAAAAATAGGGTAGATAGGTGATAAAATGTTTGAAAATTTAGGTGATAGATTACAAAATGCAGTAAATAAAATTAAAGGATACGGAAAAATCACAGAAGATAATATTAGTGAAGTAACTCGTGAAATAAGACTTGCTTTATTAGAAGCTGATGTTAACTATAAGGTTGTTAAAGAATTTATTAATACTGTTAAAGAAAAAGCTTTAGGTGAAGAAGTTGCGAAAAGTTTAAAACCAGGTGAAGTGTTTGTCAAAATATTAAAAGATGAATTAGTTGAATTACTTGGTGGTGATAAAGAAGATTTATATATGAGTGGTAATCCAAGTGTTTTAATGCTCGTAGGTTTACAAGGTAGTGGTAAAACAACAACTATTGGTAAATTAGGATTATTACTAAGAAAAAAATATAAAAAGAAACCATTATTAGTAGCTTGTGATGTATATCGTCCTGCTGCTATTGATCAATTAAAACAAATTGGTAAGGAATTAAATATTGAAGTATATTCGGAAGGTAAAAAGGATCCGGTAGAGATTGTTAATAATGCTTTAAAGTATGCTAAAGATAATAAATTCAATTATGTATTAATTGATACAGCTGGTCGGTTACACATCGATGATACATTAATGAATGAGTTAGATAATATAAATCATAGTATTAAGCCAAATGAAATATTACTTGTAGTAGATAGTATGACTGGACAAGATGCTGTTAATGTAATTGAAGGTTTTAATAATAAGTTGCCACTTACTGGAGCTATTTTAACAAAATTAGATGGTGATACAAGAGGTGGTGCGGCTTTATCAGTAAGACACTTGACTAATGTACCAATTAAATTTGTTGGTGTATCCGAAAAAATGGATGGATTAGATGAATTCTATCCAGATCGTATGGCTCAAAGAATTTTAGGCATGGGCGATTTAATGAGCATGGTTGAAAAAGTTGAAAATACTATTGATGAAGACGAAGCAATGAAAACTGCTAAGAGATTAGAACAAGGAAAATTTGATTTAGAAGATTTTTTAAGTACTTTTAAACAAATAAAAAGAATGGGACCATTAGAAAGTTTAATTAAATTAATACCAGGTATTCCTAAAGAATTAAAAAAGGTAAAAGTAGATCCTAAAGATATGGCTCATATTGAAGCAATTATTCTATCTATGACTCCATATGAAAGAAGACATCCTGAAGTCTTAAAAGCTTCAAGAAAAATGCGTATAGCTAAAGGATCAGCTAGATCAGTAGAGGAAGTCAATCGCCTATTAAAACAATTTGAACAAATGAAAACAATGATGAAACAAATG
>CACZQD010000142.1 GCA_902783215.1 uncultured Erysipelotrichaceae bacterium | reverse complement strand
TCTCATAAAAAATTTAATTTAAACGGGCGCATCTGTTTAGAAACAACAATTCCTTTTGGTTTTGCTGGATTAGGATTATGTTATATTGGCCAACCAGTATTGCTGTTTTTAATACATAAAATACCTTTTATTATTATTGCTATTATTTCTATAATACTGGCAATTATCTTTCTTATCGATTTATGTATATCATTTGATATAATATTAAATCTGAAAAATATATCCAAGAATATGCGTGTTGATTCAACAGAGCAAATTACAAAGAAAGTTAAAGAAGTATTATCAAAACGTGGAATCTTTAGTCGAAGACTAATTCAAGCATTTCCAAAAATGAAAATCAAGTTACCTAATATTAGAAAGAAAAAAAAGAAGTAACGTTAGTTGCTTTTTTACATGAAATTGTTTATAATTAATTAGAAATATAGAGGTGTTTATGAACTATTATAATATTAAAGATGATGATGTTTTAAAAAAACTACATACCACAAGAGATGGACTAACAGATCAAGAAGTAGAAAAAAGGTTAAAAATTAATGGTCAAAATGTTTTAAAAGAGGATAATAAGGAACTAATAATTGTTAAGTTTTTAAATGAATTTAATGATATTATGATTATTATTTTATGTATTGCAGCTATTATTTCAGCAATTATATCATATATCAATAATGAATCTTATATTGATAGTATAGTAATTATTGCGATTGTTGTTTTAAATGCAATCTTAGGTTTTATTCAACAAATAAAAGCTGATAAAGCTTTAGAAGCACTAAAAAAAATGCAGACGACAAAAGTAAAAGTAAAAAGAAATAATAGCGTTAAAGTAATAAATTCGGAAGATATTGTTCAAGGAGATATATTAATATTGGAAGCTGGTGATATAATTCCAGCTGATGCTAGAATTATATGGCAAACTTCATTAAAATGTGATGAATCATCATTAACTGGCGAATCAGAAACTGTATCTAAAAACACTAAAATAATTAAGGGAAACACTTGTTTATCAGAACGTTCAAATATGATTTTTTCAGGTACTAGCGTTGTATTTGGTAAATGTGAAGCTGTAGTTACAGATACAGGGATGAATACAGAATTTGGAAAAATCGCACAAAGTTTAAATGAAAGTAAAAAAGATATTACTCCTTTAGAGAAGAAAATTAATAGTATAAGTAAGTTTTTATCAATTATTATTTCAATTATTATTGCTGTTATGTTTGTCATTGGACTTGTCAGAGGAATGAATATTGCAGAAGTAATTATGCTTTCTATTTCCCTTGCAGTAGCAGCTATACCAGAAGGATTACCAGCAGTTATTACCATAACTTTATCGCTAGGTGTTTCAAGTATGGCAAAGAAAAAAGCTATTGTAAGACAAATGGCATCTGTAGAAACATTGGGCTCAACTGAGATAATATGCTCAGATAAAACAGGTACAATCACACAAAATAAAATGACTGTTCAAGAAATATGTTATGATAACAAAATCTATGATACACCTTCTGATAAGAATCATATTCTATTAAATATTATGGCACTCAATAATGATGCAACAAAAAACACAGATGAATTCGTTGGGGATCCAACAGAAATTGCTCTATATGAATATTGTGATAAATACTTTGATGTAGAACTATTAAGAAATCAAAATATCAGAGTAGCAGAAATACCTTTTGATTCTGATCGAAAAATGATGACCACTATTCATGCTAATAAAAATGATATCATTATGTATACAAAAGGTAGTTTTGATTCACTTATTAATCATTGTTCTAAAGTACTTATTAATAATAAAATAGTAAAACTTGATTCAAAATTAAAAAAAGAATTAAAACAAATAGAAACTGAAGAATCAGATAAGGCATACCGTGTTTTAGCATATGCTTATAAATATTTAAATGATGATTATGAATGTAACATAAATCTTGAAAATGATTTAATATTTGTAGGTATGTCTTCAATGATAGATCCACCAAGAAAAGATGTAAAAGAAGCTATTAAAACGTGCAAAAAAGCAAATATTAGACCGATTATGATTACAGGTGATAGTTTAGCTACCGCAAAGGCAATTGCTAAAGATATTGGAATATTAACCAATGATGATGAAGCAATAACTGGTATAGAAATAGATAAAATGAGTGATGATGAATTACTAAATAATATTCATAAATACTCGGTATATGCTCGTGTTAGTCCAACTAATAAATTATCAATTGTTAATGCTTGGAAAAAATCAGGAAAAGTTGTTGCTATGACTGGTGATGGAGTAAATGATGCTCCTGCCTTAAAGACAGCTAATATTGGTGTAGGTATGGGAATAACAGGCACTGAAGTATCCAAAAGTGTTTCAGATATTATTTTAGTAGATGATAGTTTTTCAACAATTGTTTCAGCTGTAAAAGAAGGGCGAAGAATATTTGATAACATTAGAAATGTCTTAATGTATTTATTGACAGGTAATATAGCTGAAATTATTGTTATATTTATTGCTATGCTTTTTGGAAAAGAATTATTTTTACCAATACAATTATTATATATAAATCTAATTACTGATTCTATTCCAGCGATTGCTCTTTCATTTGAAAAAGAAGCTAATGACGTTATGGAAAGAAAAGTAAGAAAAAAAAATAGCTCTATCTTTACTCCATACTTAGTAGCTAAAATCATGTCTTCAGCTGTTATAAAAACGTGTGTAATGCTAGGAGTTTTTATGCTTAGTAATACCTTGTATGGACAAGATATTGCTACTACAATGACATTTCTAACTCTTATTTTATCAGAAATGATTTTTGCATATTCTTGTCGAAACATTACAAAAAGTGTTTTAAACAAAAATATATTTGATAACAAATACCTAAATATTAGTTTTATTTTACTAATTATTATTCAAATTATTTTATTTGTCAGTCCATTAAAAATAGTGTTTGGAATTAATGATTTAAATATTATGCAAGTTACTATATGTATTGTAATAGTATTATTAATGTTTATCATAGATGAGATATCAAAAAAATACATAATAAAAAAATTCAGAGACTAAAAAAAATAAGAATTATTATTATCTTATTTTTTTATTATCTTTATCATAATCTAACTGTTCAGTTACATATAGATATTTATTATTTCTGATTAGGATGATATTCAAATAAATCAGTAATTGAACAATTTAAATAATCACAAAGACGCGCTAAAACAGTTATATCTATTCGCACTACTTCACCATTCATAATTCTTTTTAAAACTTTAAAATCAGTATTAGTATCTCTCATTACTTTGTTAATGCTTAGATTGCGATTCCTTAAAAGATTTTCTAATTTAAATAAGTAATACCCATTTTCAACATAACTCTTATTATCCATATATATCACCACATTTATATTGTAATAAATATATAGTTTATTGACTATTGGTTATATAACCTATAGTGAGCATTTCACACAACTATCTCAAAAATTAAATGAAGCATACATTATATATTTTTATAATTATCACGCAGTAGCCAATGATAATCTATACAATACTATATAAGGAACAATATCTTTAATTCATTATATTATAACAATTTTAAATTAATTCATAATTAATATAATTGACTTTAGATATTCAATATTATATAATATCTACTAGAGATATAGTCTATTTTAGGTGCTACCTCCACGAATTATATGTTTCGGGAGGTGAGATGTATGAAAAAAGCATATAATTTAAATATACTTCACAAAAGATGGAATACTTAATATTCACTTTTTTGATTTTAGTAGTATTACTACTTCTGGTTATAGCAGTTTCTATCATCATTAAGCAAAAATAAAAGCACCTATTTATTAGGTGCAAAACACTTTATGTGGAGATACATCTAATTCCAGATAGATTATATCTCTTTTTTAGTATATGATAACAAGCAAAACATATACAGGTAACAACAAGAATGGAGCTTGTTACATTTATATTGTAACACTATTAATAAAATTTTACAACTACTAAATTTTATAAATTCTCGTTGATTGATAGGTATAATATCACTTTACAAATATTTTGTCAAATTTATCTAATCTTGTTAATATAAATTTGGTTGCTAAATATTTAGATCATAATGATGTTGCAACAACTTTGAATATGTATTCACATATGTTTAAAAATCAATTCGATGAAATTATGGAAATTATTAATAAATTATAAAAAGAGAGGAGAAAATTTGTACGTAATTTGTACGTAAATCGATTTTTAAAAATAAAAACCCTTGAATATCAAGGGATTATAAACTTTTTGGTGGAGAATAAGGGACTCGAACCCTTGACCCCCTGCGTGCAAGGCAGGTGCTCTGAGCCAACTGAGCTAATTCCCCAAAAAATGTTGACGTAATTAAATATACCATTTTATAATGTAATTGTCAATATTTTTTGAGTTTTTTTTTATTTTTTTATCATTTACACTTCTTTTTTTATATGATAAAATGAATTTGGTGATTAAAATGAAGGTAATTGTTATTTCAGATATCCATGGAGACTTAGTTTCTCTTAATGAAATTATGGATAAATTATATAAATACAATATTGATAAATTAATTGTTTTAGGAGATTTTTGTAGCTATTATAGTGACTCTCTAGATATCGCACATAAAATAAATGATTTTAAGGATATTATATTTGCAGTCAGAGGTAATGCGGATACTGATACATTTATTAACAATATTGATATTGACTTACCAATTGTATGGAATATAAATATTAATAATCATATAATAACTATTACACATGGTCATATTTATAATCCCTTTAATCTTCCTCCTAGTTGTGGTGATGTATTCCTATCTGGCCATACACATAGAAAAAGCCTTACTAAATCGAATAATAAAATTATTGCTAATCCGGGATCTCTTGGTCGACCAAGAGATGGATCAAAAAGTTATATTTTAATTACTGAGAATGGTATTTATCTTAAAAATTTGAATGACGATATTATTAGTTTCATTAAATTTTCATAATAATTGTTTGTATTTTAATATTAAAAAGTGTATAATTGAATTGGAGGTTATTATGAAAGAAGAAATTAAAAATGCAACTAATGCAGCTCTTACCAATACTAAAACTATTATTATGATTAATGTTTTACTCGTTATTCTTGTAATCATATCATTAGGTGTATCTATTTATTCTCTAAATATTTTAAAGAAGAGTAATATAACTACAACCGAAAAGAAACAAGAAGAAGAGACAGAATATGATGTAAGTATGTTTACTAAGATAGATACTGATAAATTTATTGATTTATATAATAAAGATGAAAAATCTCTTATTTATCTTGGAAGATCTACCTGTGGATATTGTGTAAAATTTTTACCAAATCTACAGAAAGCACAAAAGGAATATGGATATAAAACTTATTACCTAGATATTACTACTGTGAATGATAAAGGTGTTAAAAAGATTCAAAAACTTGATAGTTTCTTAAAAGATAATTATGGATATACTCCTATGGTATTAGTTGTAAAAGATGGTAAGATATTAAATAAAGCTGTTGATAATTATGAAGGAATTGGATACACTGAATATAAAACATTTGAAAAATTCTTAAAAAAATTAGATTATGAAAAGAAGTAGTTTAAATACTATTTCTTTTATTTTTGATTTTTTTTAAATATATGCTATAATACGTAGCTGGTGATTAGTGTGAACTATATAAGTATATCTAAAAATGAATTAGAAAAATTAAATCATTTAAATATACATAGAAGAGTAATTAGTACAGAAGCAGAATTATACGAATTTAATTGTAAAAGACAAGTTATGAAGCATTTTTATTGTTTTAATAACAATAAGTATAATACCATTACACAATTGCTTCAAATGAAGAATAAAGTTAGAATTAAGGAATTAGAATTACCTAATTCACTAGTTAAAATTGATAATGTCTTTGAGGGGTGC
>CACZQD010000141.1 GCA_902783215.1 uncultured Erysipelotrichaceae bacterium | reverse complement strand
TTTACAAAAAAGTTGTAATATTTGCTTATTTTCTTGTAATTTCTTGCAACAAAAATGAGGTCACATTTATTCGTGACCTCTTCAGGGGGCGATTTAAATTAAAAAGAGATTCATACGAATCCCTTAAAATATCGACATATTTTAAAATTTAAGTTTATTAAAATTTATAAAAATTTTATCAAATTTATCATCATTTGATGGGTAGCTGATGGGTAGAAATACTCATCAATTTTTTTATTGTAATTCTACATCAAAACCTATTTTTTTAAATTTTTCTATTAGTTCTAACTGATAATCATTAGTTTTTGACTTACTAACTAATATTATCAAATTTTTTCTTGCACGTGAACATCCAACATAAAAAATCTTATAAGCAGATAATATACTTTGATAATATCCTTTTTTTAGAAAATCTTTCAAAGCAGTAACCTTTTGCTTGTTAATATAATTTTCATATTTTTCTTTAATTAAATCAAATAGTTCATAGTTTTTAATTTCATTATACATTTTTGAAACAATTTCATTAATTCTATCTAAATACATTTCATAAATTTCTTTATTTAATTTACTCATACTTGTATTAGTTAAAGCTTCAATCTCAGTTATATATTTAGTATATAACAAATTAAAATTTTCTAAGTCTTTTGTACTTATGTCATATTTACTAAATACTTTATAAAATTCATATATATTAACATTTGGATTAAATGATGATTCAGAAACAAATATAACATTATCATATCCTTCACCTTTAACACCATGTTGTGTTGAACAATCAGTCTTTTTGGTATATTTAACATAGTTTACAAATTCTTTTATTTTTACATTTAGAACAGTTTCATACTCTAAATTTGATGTAATATTTTCAAGATATTCTTCATTTATAAAATCAATCTTTAGTAAGAAATCCAGGATATTATTATCATCATCATTATTATATTCTTCGTGAATAAATTTTAAAAACTTTTTTAAATCTTTGATTGAATCAAAATCTCTAATACTAATCTTAGAAACATTAAATATTTTATTGTATTTTTCTACTATTCTAACTATCTCTCCAAAATTTTTTTTCAAATACATTTCTATCATATAATTTATAATATAGAGCATTTTAAATAGCATATCTTTATTATCATCAATATTATCATTTAATGCATCTGATACATTATATTTACCATTATGTGAATAATTCTCAATATTCATAATAGAAGAATATAAATTAGATGCACCAATTTGAGTATATTTTTCTTTGTTTAATAGAAACAATTTATAAAAATCATTATATCTTTCTAGCGTTGATTCAAAATTATCTGTAATTATACATACTGCATTTGATTCTATTTTATTTTCAGACAGTTGAATATAGTCATTATCATTGTATACTTTATTCAATATATCTACGATCTTTTTTGATGATCTATAATTATTATTTAGACTAATACTTTTATCAAATTCTTTTAAGACAATATCAAAATCACAATTATAATTGTCATATATTTGTTGCATTTTATCACCAAATAAGTAAAGATTCATATTTGAATACTTTAAGCAATTATAAAACATTTCTAATATGTAAACAGGAGTATCTTGATATTCATCAATAAACACATAATCATACATATTGGATAATTTGAATAAAATTTGTTCATATCTATTTGATATATTATATGAAAATTTAATTAAATCATCATGTGATAAACCACCATATAAATAACTGTTAAAATTTGTTTCATTATAATAAATTTTTGAAATATTTTTTCTAATTATTTCATAGTTTATTTCTTCTCCAAATTTTTCTTTGTATCTATTTATTTTCTTTAAATTATTCTCATCATCAACATTTTCAATAATTTCTTTAATTTTATTATCATATTCTTCAAAATAAGCATTAATTACCTTTTTATTTTTAAAATAATCATCCATAAAAAATTTTAAAAACGCATGTATAGTGTATACCTCTATTTTATCACTATTATAATATTCAAATTTACTCTTTAATTCTTCTGTGGCTCTATTAGTATAGGTTATACATAATACTCTAGCGTTTGGTTGCTTTATATTTATTTGCATTATCTTATTATGAATATAAGTAGTTTTCCCAGAACCAGCTGGTGCGTTTATTAAATAGCAATTATTCTTTTCCATCTAACCATGCCAATCCTTTTTTAATATAATTAGGTAACATATCAGACTGTTTAGATGTTAAAATAACAGAATACATAAAATCAACCTTATTGTTTGAACTACTTATTATTATATCTCTTATACTTATATCATCCTTTTTTCTAGGAATAGAAAATTTAAGATTACTATTTTTGCGAAATTCAAGCCACTCTTCTTTTGTTTTTGTATCCCAAATCATCATATTCAAATATTTAGTTAGCATAGCTTCTTCTAACGTTCTTGAATAACAATCATCACTAGTCTGCGTAAAAATTCCTATTAGAGCATTATTATCATTGTTATTAAAACTTTTATAAATGTCTTTTATAGTACTTTCGGAAATATTTCCTTCAAGGGATTCAATTTGTGAATCCGGATCTGTTAAAAAATTTGATAAAGCCTTATGCCCATAATTAATTGTTGCATTAGTGGAACTAGAATTTAAAATATCATCTTTGCTTATATCATCAGTACCATAATCTATATCAGTTAACACTAAGGTTTTTATATTTAAATACTTTAGTAAATCAAAGTAATTTTTTGCGTATGCACCACCAACTTGAACATAGGATATATAATCACTATACAATTCTTTATACTCTTTTTTTATAATGTTTTTTAAAAGAATTCTTTCAGAATCACCTTCAAATAGTATCGCCTTATTAGAAAAAATTAAATTTGGAAAACCAACTGTAAAAAAGAAATTATAAAAATCTATCTTTGTTATTGTTTCATCATATTTTTTTTCAAATATTCTATCAAAAAATATTTTTAAATCATACATTTTTGATTCAAATGCATTTTCGGTATTTCTTATAACTCTAATCTTTCTTATATCTTCTATATTGTTTACAATTTCAGTAGAATGGGTAGATATTATACACTGAGACTCATTTTTACCATAATATGATAATATTTTTTTAAAAAAAGAAGATTGCATTTGCGGATGCATATGAGATTCAGGTTCTTCGATAATCATAATATTTATTTTAGATTGTTCAACGCTATTCTCAAAACTTTGTTGGATCATATGCATATATACCATATTACTATATCCAAGTCCTTGTGAATATTCTTCTAAATTATAAGCATTTACATCATATTGTGCTGTAGTTGTTTCTTTTAGTAAATTATTAAGATCATCTAATTCAGGATTAATTAACAAACCAATTTTAGCAAAATATTCGCTACCTGATGTGTTACGTAATTCTGAGTTAAAATTTGACATACTCTCTTTTAAAATAAAATCCTCAATATTATTTTCTTCCAACTTTTGATATAAAGAGTCAGATATATTATTTAATTTAGTAGAAAACTCATCTTTTTTAGATGCAATACTAATCATTGATTTACTTAGTGAATAATTAGAATCATTCTTTTCATCATCTAATTTTCTTAACGCATTAACAATTTTCACATTAAATAATGATTTAAATTCACTTGTTTTAATATGATTTTCATCAGAATAATCAGAATTAGTATAATAATATGTTTCATCAATTGATGATTGAAATATTTTTTTGATGATTCTTTTAATTGATAATATTTTCTGAGTTTCATTTGTGTTTTCATTTTTATATCTAGATAATATTTTTTTATTATTTTCTATTAAATTCTTTTTGAATTTGTCTTCATTCAGGCAACACTTATACTTAAAATATATAGAATTTGAATCATCTAATTCATATGAATATCTAATTATATCTGTCAATCTATCATTTTTTTTGTCATATATAACCTCTATATTTATAATTGGCAATATATTGATATCATTAATTGGAAATTTCAAGAAAAAATCAGTTAATTGAACAGGTAATTCATCATCATTAAAGTTCCCTTTTATAACAGTTTCATAATTGATATAAAAAGTTTGAATCCAATCATTCAGCAATTTTGTATTTAATTCTGATAATTCAATTTTATTTTTATTATCAGTAAATAAAAATTTAAAAATCTCAACAATTGAAGTTTTTCCAGCATTATTTGGGCCTGCAATTAATGTGATATCATTTTCTAAATTAAGATCAATATTTAGCAATTTTTTATAATTTAATATTTTAATTTTTTTTATTTGCATATGACATACGCCTCACTTTATAAATTTTGAATATTGTGACATTATGACATTATATTCATATGTACTACATATATATTTTTTTTAATTCGTCATTTTCATTTATAAGATTAATTACCCAAGGTTGTAAAAAATAAATTACATACATTTCGTTATTATATCCAAAATCAACAGCCTGTGTACTGCCTGCCATTGCAATAAAACCGAAATGTGCCAATTCGACTGTTAATCCATCGTTTTGATTAATTTGTAATGTATGTGTTTCAGCTTTTATAAATTTTTTAAGAAGTTTAACTTTAGATTTTTCTGCATTTAACAAATACTTTATTTGTTTCTTCTTTAACAATCTATACTTTATTTTTTTATCAATTTTTTTATATATTGTAGTTGTTAATAAGACCAGTAAAATAGAAAAACTTATTAAGAAAACAATTGAAACAATAAAACCATAATCATTTCTAAAATCATACATGTACATTTTTTTTGCCAATTTATCTGGAATAAATAAAATAATTCCTGAGACAAGTGACACAGCTGCTAATATATTTGGTGGTAATTTAATAAAATCTATAAAATCTTTTACTTTCATGAAATTAATCCTTTATTACTAATTTTTCTAATCTATGTTGTAATTGATATAAAGTAATATCACTTTCTACTTCACCATTTAAATCTTTAACAGCTTGTAATAATATTTGCTTTTTTGATGGATTACTATTATTAGGAACTTCCATATTTGTTGCTTCTTCATATATCCCTAATGTGCCATCATCTTTCGTTTTTGAATAATATGTTTTATTAGTTAAACTAGATTTAAATTTTATTTCTTTAAAATGATGTCTATTTTTTGATAATTCTCTGTTCTTTTCAGCAGTTTCTTCTTCGATTACTTCTTCTTTTGTTGGTTTATATAAATGAAGCCTATCTTTAGTACCACTAATAATTGCAATATCCTCTAATAATTCATAAGCATCTTCTGGAGATATTAAATAAAACTCTCTAACTCTCACTTTATCATTTATTGTATCTATACTTCTCAAATCAGCATTTAATTTATCGATTATTTTATGTAATACTTTATCAGCAGATTGAGTTTCTACATCATATGTAGCATATAATCTAAAAGCAAAAGGTACTGCTTCTGAATTATTTAATCTATTTAATCTTTCTTCTACATTTTTAGAATATCCAATCTTAACATAATCTGGAAAAGATGGATTAGTTAATATATAAATTTTTCCAACTATATTATAATTCATATCTATCCTCATTTCTAATTTAAAAAATTGTTAATTATTTCATGTCTTTTTATTTCAAATTCAGATATTTTTTTTGATAATTCACTTATCTTTTTATTGTACTCATTTACTTTATTAAACACATTATTTTGTATTTCAACACTAGGTAATTTTATAGATAGTGATGAAACTCTATCAGTTGACGCTCTATTGCTTCTTGAAAACCTTTGTTTTAATCCTTCAATTTCCAACATTTTTGAAAAATAAAGTGGATTTATTGAATCATCCAAAATTCTAATATAACCGCAATGATCTGTAGGATAGAACTTTGTATTTTTTTCTATATATTTAACCATCCAATCTCCATCAATACCCCATAAAATATATGGTCCAGTATAATCATCAATAATTTCTTTATCAATAGTTCCAAATATTTCATTAACATTTGCACTAATAACAGGAATATTACCATCTTCTTTTAATTCGCTCTTTAGAACTCTATTACCAATAGATAATTTAAATTTGCTTCTGTCATCTAATCTAACTGTAAAAGTAGCTTTATTTACACTATTATCATATATATCATTTATCATCTTATTATAACTACTTATCTCTTCTTTAATTTTTTTAAATTCACTATCTATAGCTTCACATTCTTTGACAATTTTCAATTGTATATCCATTGGTGGAACAGGTATATTTTGATCTTTAAGATATTTAAAATGGCGTTCATATTTATCTTCATTTTTTATTCTAATTGTGCTCAAAAGATAATAAACGTATTTCGTATTTACATCTTTATTAAATTTTAATAATTGAGTTCCATCTGCTCCTCTAACAAAATTAAAATCAACATATTTATAAGAGCAATTATGGTCTCCAAATACAATTAAAGGTAAATCTGTAATTGGATTTGAATTATTTACATAACCATTAATTAAAATTGTTTTATCTTGCCTTATTACTGGTATATTTCCTTTGTCCAATAATTCATCGTTTGATACTTTTGTTGTTGGGCCTGAAATAGGTAGCAGTAAACTATTAATATTTTTTTGTGGATATTTTGAATTAATTTCAGTTATATCGTCTATCGAAATATTAATGCTTTTATCAAATACAGTTTTCTTAAAATTTAATAATTTATGTAACCTTACCTTCTTAATAATTTCATTTTCAGATATAGAACTATTAAGATAATTATTTCTTATACATGAGTTAATCTTACTGTCATCATATAAATCTTCTTGATTAAATAATGGGGTTTTGATTTTTTCAATTCCTTTATTTTTAGATAAAGTATTATCTAAATCATTATTAGAACCAATATATTTTATTCCTTCTGAGCCTTTTCTATTTGACCACTCATATCCTAAATATTTTTTTACATCATCCTTACTTGAAGGGGCATTTACAATTACAACATCATTATTTTGATTTGATACCAACATATAGTAAAATAACTTATCTTTTTCAATTTCTAAAATTTTATTTACATTTCTTACTTTTGTATCATTCAAATAAGCTTTAAATAATTCATGTTTTTTTAGATTATCATTTATTTTATGTTCTTTTAGAAACTCCATATAATCATTAAAATCTATATTTTGCATATATAAATACGATTTCATCAATTCAATGTCATCAAACACTTTGTCTTTAACAAAATTTCCATTAAACCATGAATCAACTCTATTTTTTAAATGTTCCGCTAATGATGGATTTTCATCTTTTTTTCTTAAAAATAATGTAACAGTGTTTGTGCCAGTAGCTCCAAATGTACCACTAGGTAGTTCAACAATACTAATAATATCAAAATATTGAAGAATAATTTCTCTTGCTGTTGTATAGAGATTACTTCCGTTTGTCAATAATGATACTGGTAAAATTATTCCGGCAACCCCACCAGGTTTCAACAATTGTTTTGCTCTTTCAACAAAGAATGTTTCAATAGAGTTATTAGTAGAATACGCATTCTTATTAACTAAATTTATAAGAGAATAATTATTTCTCTCATCTTCTGTTAAAGTTTCTAAAAATCCTTTTACAGAATAAGGTGGATTAGCAATTAAAATATCATAAGTACCATTTTTTATATTCTTATTTTCAGCTAATGCATCGCCATATGTAATATTTATATTATCCTGACCATACATAAAAGCCGATACTTTAGATACCTTTGACAATCTATATTCTTTTTCAATGCCATCTATTTCTGAATAACAATTTTGTAATTCCTCTTCATTATTAAAATATTTTTTTACTTGTGATGCATATTCATTTAAAAAATGTCCTGCCCCACATGCATAATCTATTACTTTTGGATAATTATCATTTTCATCAATTATTTCTTTTAATGGTAAAGAAGATACTATAAACCTAGTTATAGGTAACGGGGTAAAGAATTGACCTTCACTTTGCTTAATACCGTCATCTAAAAAACCTTCAAATAAATCTCCTAAAAATTGATTTTGTTCTTCTGTCTTTAATTTTATATCTTGAAACATTTTAACCATTTTTAATAATATTTCTGAATTTTGTTTAAACAATTCCTCGTTATGCACATCAATAAATGCAAAGTCATTATTAGTAAAGAATTTTAATTCTCTAAAATATTCCATGACTTTATCCTTAGTAGCATCCGGGTCATTTTTAAATAATTTAAAAGCATCTGTAATTTGTTTATTATCTATATATGTAACTTCTTCATTTAAGAATTTTTGCATACCATCTTTATATAATTTTTGCAATCTATCTTGTAATTGATAATAATCATCAAATGCTATTCCTTTCCAATTAAATTTCAAACTATTTGGATGTTGTATTTCATCAACTATTTTTGCTAGAAATATATTTATTAATTTATCAAATGCATTTTCATGTCCAGAAACGTTATGTTGTCTTAAAATTGTTGCAAATTCATTATATTTTTTTTGTGTATCTTCAAAACTAACACTTTTTAAATCATTAATAGAATATACTTTATTGATTTCATAAGGTGCAACGCAATCTTCAAAAACTCCTGTTTCTTCATATTCTAAATTATATATATCTTTCCAAACCTTATATAATTCTTTCACATCACTTGCATCTTTATATCTTAATCTTTGTGATACTTTTAACGTTTTTAGATAATCTTCATTATCTTTTAAAGTCATAATTCTGTCAGCATAAATAAGTTCATTATTCTCAATATTTGAAGCGTATAAGCATAAATATTGAGTTTTTTTAATCTGTTGTGCATAACTAAATAATTGGTCACCATCTAATAATGTTTTTTGCCAAGCTTTTTCAAATTCTTCACCATATGTTTTACATTCAACAATTAAAAATTCATGTCCATTGTTATCTTTTACTAAAATGTCCGCTTTACCACCAGAAGCACCTCTACCTAATTGCCATCTCGGTTCAAGTTCAAGATTTCTAGCAAAATAGCCTTTAGATAATAATCTAGTAACGCATTCTAATACAACAAAATTTTCTGGATGTTCAAAGTTTGATGTAGTTCTATCATTAACTTTTAATTCATCAGGATATTTTATACTTTCGTCTCTTAAATCAACCATTATACTTGCCGAATTATCAAAAAATCTTATATATACATTATTATCATTTGTTGAATAATGCATTAATTCTAATAATTGTTTTATATTTTCCTTTTTTATCATGTTAATTCCTCCTACTTATTTCTTGGTAATTTTGAATAATCATATTTTTGTTGTATCGGTTTAAGTTCTTCAATTACCTGCTTAATGTCTTCTGATATTTCTTTTTTTGTATAATTCTTATTTAATCTTTCAGAAGTTTCTATTCTATTTTGAATATCAAATAGTTTTTTACCAACTTCAGAACATTGTTTTCTTTTTTTGGCATCCCAATCTAGCAATTCAAATTCAGATTCAGAATATTTATCCAATAATTCTTTTAATTCTCTATCAGACATACCTTCATATCTATCGACATTTAACGAATTTATTACGCTCTTAAATCCACACGCCTCTAGCAATTTTTCTAAATTTAATTTCAATATATTTGCTATTTGATAAAGATCATCTAATTTGATTTTTTTTATTTTTCCATTAACAATATCATTTAAAGTACTTCTACTTATTCCACTTAATCTCGAAAGTTCCCTTTGAGAAATACCTTCCTTTTCTATAGCATTTAATAATAAATTTTGTAGTTTTTCTGAATTCATATCATCCCTACTTTCTACCTGATTATTCCTTTATAAATCCATTTTATCACTTTAAATTTAAATTGTCTACATTTTCGGACAAAAAAATATTGACAGTGTTCTCGGCCATGTGTTATTATTAAGCTGTCCAATAGTTCGGACGCTAAATTGTTCTTTGAAAATTTAGTCTTAGTGGAAATCGCCGATATGCCATTAAGTAAAAAATGCAAGGCTGTTAATTAACCAAATACTAGCAAATTGGAGTTATGGTATGACTAATATACCAAGTTATAATTAATAACTAAAATCAGAGCACACTACCCTATTTAAGAAAGGAGGTGTAAAAATGAATGAAAGATATTTTACTCAAATTAGAAAAGATGTTCTTCATAATACTAAATTATCTTTAGGAGCTAAAGGACTATATTGTTTAATTTGTTATGACGTAACTAAATCATTAAGGAAATTATTATTAGACCCTACTACTAGAGATGAAGTAATAGAATGTTCTAAAGAATTAGAAAAATTTGATTATGCACATTTTAATGGATTAGAAGAAGTGAAAAATAAAGATTCATATATTGGTCTTCATATATCTGTTCAACCTATTGATTCATTTAAGGAAGAAATAGACAAAGAATATGAAAAAATTAAAGATATGTACGAATTATAAGGAGGTGTTATATGATCGCAAATGAAACTTTACAATTAATAGCACAACATTGGTGCAATCTAAATGATCTTATGAAATTAGCAGGAGTTGGTAGAAACTCAGCACTTAAGATTAAAAATCAAATAAAAACTGCATTAGAAAGCGAAGGAAGATATGTTCCAAAGAATGCTGTTCCAATGCAAGAAGTTGTTAAGTTACTTGATATAGATATTGAATATCTTGAATCAAGAGACAAAAGTTTGAAGGGAGATGTTAGTATTGCTTAGTTCAATTAATCAAATAGATACAAGCATAAAAAAAGACATCATAGTAAACAACCTAATGAAGTCTAAAGGTGTGTATCTATTAGTATCTAACCCAAAAGTAGGAAAGTCTATGTTGGCACTGCAACTTTCCTGCTCCGTTTTTAGGATACAAAGTAAATCCCTCACCTGTTTTATATATTACCACAGAGTCTGATAAAGGTCAATTAAGGGAACGTCTAGAATTCCAAGGATTATCGATAGACAATGATAATTTATTTGTAATCGATAGAGATACAAAAACAAATATATCATTAAGAGATATGGAATTAGATATTAAAACCTTTGCAGAAGAATACAATGGTAAATTAATTATATTAGACATGTTAAAGGATATTGATTTTGGAGTACAATATGATATCAATAATTATCAAGATGTATCTCAACAAGTATTTCCAAAATTAAGAACTTATTGCGATAAATACAATGTAACTTTTTTAGTTACACATCATTTAAATAAATTAGGTAAAACTTTAGGAAGTGTTGCATTTGATGCTACAGTTGATGGAAGAATAACTTTAATAGAAAATAAGGAAAGTAAGAAGTATGTTAAATTACAAACTATTAATAGAGACTTTCCTGAGTTAGACATCCAATTAAAGAAAACAGATAATCTTAATTTTAAGAAAATTAATTCTATAGAAGAAGATGAACTATCTTATGAATTGACATCGTTCATTAAGTATGTTGCTAGTCAAAAAGAAATTGATTTTACTTGTACCGATATTGTATTGAAAGCAAACATCCCGATGTCACCTAAGAGGTTCGGAAGATTATTAAATAATTTCATCGAACTCTTAGAAAGTGAAGGTGTTCATATTACAAAATATAGAACTGCTGATAATAGATTTTATCATGCTACATTTGAAGAACCTTCACTTAATGAAACTGAGTAATGGGGAACGTTTTGTTTCGAAGAAATGAAAGTGGCGATAATGAATCAGTTTCTGATTATTTACTCGTAAGATAAATAATCACTTGTTTATTAGCTTAGGCTTAAGTTCTATCTTAAGTTCTTGCGATTAAACAAGAAATGGGATTTTAAGGGATTCCCTTAACTCACATCGGGCTATACCCTAGTGAGATAGGTCATAAATTGACCATTTTCCCAAATCCTACCTATCAATATAATGTCATAACGTCATTATTTATATGAAAGGATTATAAAAATGTTTGACGGATATCAAGTATTAACAATATCAAATAAAATTAAATCAGCAGACATTGGAGGTTTAAGTAAAGAACTTACTGAAAGAAAAGGTACAGGAAACTATGATAAAGAACGAACTAAATTTAATGTAGAGTTTGTTCCATTATGTAGTTCAGATTTAGCTAGTTCAACATACAAAACTCTTAAAAATAATAATGTAGAATTTAATAAAAATAATAAAAAGATTAATCTACTAAATGGATGTGTAGTAACAAGTGGTCAAGAATTTTTTAAATCATTAGGTATGAAATTTGAAAATACTGGTGAAGTTCATACTGAAGGAAAACATATAGGAGAACCAATACAAAAAGTAGTTATTAAAAGTGAAGAAGATATTCCTGAAAAAGTTATGGAATATTTTAGAAGTTCAAATGAATTTTTAAGTGAGTTAGTCGGAAAAGAAAATGTAGTCTACTCTGCTATTCACTTCGATGAAAATACCCCTCATTTACAATTATACTTTACTCCTGTTGTTCATGAAGTTAAAAAAAAAGTATTTGAAACCGATAAAGATGGTCATCAAATTCTTAAACCTTATATTACAAAAGATGGTTCTGAAAAAATGATTCCTATTCAAAAAAAAGATGAAAATGGTAAAAATATATATGAAATTGAATATGGTAATTTTCTAAATTCAGATCAATTTTGGAAAAGCAAAGGATTTAAAACATCCTGTGCACAAATTCAAGACGACTATAATAAATTTATAACTGAAAAAGGATTTAATCTTGATAGAGGTGAAATTGGAGCAAATAAACTTCATCTAACTAAAGCAGAAAAACAACTTCAAGATTTAAAAGAACAAAATAGATTATTATCACTTGAATTAGACAAAAATAAGGCTATTAATAACGTAGAAATGTCTTATACCGATAAAATACAAGATGTTGATACAAATCCCCTTCTAAACCCAGAAAAAGATAAAATACTAGGTTATAAGGATAAAGGTATTAATAACTTATCAGACTATTCAAAAGAAATTACTAAATCTAATTTAAACAAAGATAAAGAACTTAAACAAAAAGATATAACTATAGAATCTAAACAAAATACTATAGATGTTCTAAAACAAGAAAATAAAGATTTAAAATCTGGTAAAACATATAAAGAACAAAAACATACTATTGATGAACAAAAGACAACTATAGCAAGTTTAAAATCTAAAGTTAAAAATCTACAAACTTTAAATGAACAATTAAAATTAGATTTATCTGAACTAAAAAGTGATGGTAATTTGATTAAAGATACACTAGATGTATTAATAATATTTATAAAAGAATTCTTTAGAACTTTATTAGAAATCGGTAGCTCTATAATACAAGATAAAACTGCAGATGCAGTTAAAGAAGTATATGATCAAGAAATATTTACAAAACATGATGTATTTGATGTAGCTAAAGATACTGATAAATAAAGAGAATTATTTAAATATGCAGAAATACCTTACTATAAATCCCCTACTCACAGTAGAGAGCAAGAATGTAGTAAATCTGATGATTTTGATATTGGAATGTAAGACAGTTCAAAACTGTCTTTTATTCTGATAAAAATGATAAACGATTATAAAAAAAGCAAAATAAATGTTAAAATATAGGCGTATGTCGATATTTTACGGAACATAAAGGAGGTAATAATTAAATGTCCGTAAGACAACTTAAAGCAAATAAAATAACAAAAGATGGAAGATCTTGGGTATTCATACAATATAGTTATGGATTAGATGGTAAAAGACATCAATATCAATCCCCTGCTTTTATGACTGAAAAGGAAGCTATTAAAGCATAAGAAGAATATTTAAATAAATATAAGGAATTAGAAGTAAATCCTCATATGACTTTTAAAGAAGCTTATACACTATATTATGATTATCAAAAAGGCAAAATAAAAGATTCTAATCTAAAAACTTATAGAGATAGAATGGTATATATGGGCTTACTAGATAATGTTGAATTAGTTAATTTAGATTGGAATCTATATCAAAAATGGAGAAATCAAATGAATAAAACTAATTTATGTGATAGATATAAAACTGATATACAAAAGTTTATAAAACAAGTAATAAACTTTGCTGAAAAGCAATGGGATTTTAATCTTAGAAAGTTCTATAATCGTATGGAACCTTTTAAGACACCAGGTGCTATTAAGAAAGAAATGGATTTCTATGATCCAGATGAATTCTATAAATTCTTATCTGTAATAGATGATTTAAGAGATAGATGTTTATTTCAAATACTATTCTATTGCGGATTAAGAAGATCTGAAGCTAGAGGATTACAATGGAAACATATTGATTTTAACAATCATACATTAACTGTTTGCCAACAAGTATTAAATCCTTCTACTAATAATAAAGATAGTGAATGGTATATATCAAGTCCTAAAACAAATTCATCTAATAGAACAATACCTGTTCCAGATGTATTATTAAATGATTTATTAAAACTTAAGAAAAGTAATGAAGCTTTTAAGAAATTTAAATTATCTTGGTTTGTTCTAGGTGATGACCAACCTATTACAACTCATCAGTTTTATAGTAGACGTGATTTATATGCAAATAAAGCTGGTCTAAAAAGAATTAGAATTCACGACTTTAGACATAGTTGTACAAGTGCATTAATATCTGCATCTACTCCTATTACAGCTGTATCTAACTTTTTAGGGCATGCTGATTCAACAGAAACACTAGAAACATATGCTCATTTAATAAAAAAAGATTATCAAAAGATAACCAATTATTTCGATAATATGGAACAACAATATAATCAAAAATCAGAAGAATAAACCATATTAAACTTATATAAACCATCAGTAATGATGAGTAATTGATGGGTAGCGTGCTCTGATTTTAGTTATTAATTTTTAAAAAACCCCGTAAATAAAGGCTAAAACAAAAAATGGCTAGGAATTATCCTAGCCTTCAGGGGGGAAGAGAGCATAATCAAAAATAATATCCTAGTCCAATAGACTAGGATTTCAGGGGGTTTTTGGTTCGTACTCTCACGCTTAGATAGTAAGAGTACCGGCATGGAGTAACATGCCACTATTATTGTAAAATAAAATTTCAAATAAGTCAACCACTTTCAAAAATGTTTTTATAATTATTTTTTTGTTAGTCTAAATTTATTGATTTTTCAACAATACTTCGTATATGTTTATTTTCCATTTTTTCATATTCTGGACTGTGTATAAATTCTAAACTATCTTCTTTAGCTTTTAACAAAATATTAAAATCTTGCTTTAAATCTGCTATATTAAATACCATATCACCACTTTGTCTCACACCAAATAGATCACCACTACCTCTTAATTTAAAATCCTCTTCACTTATTTTAAATCCATCATTAGTTTTAGTCATTATATTTAATCTTTCAGCTTCTTTATCACTAATTAATATACAATAACTTTGTAAATCATTTCTACCTACCCTTCCACGCAACTGATGAAGTGTGGATAATCCAAAACGATAACTATCAAATATAACCATCATAGTTGCATTTTTAACATCTACACCTACTTCAATAACAGTTGTACTAATTAGTATTGATGTTTTATGATTTTTAAAATCTTCCATAGCTTTTTCTTTATCGTTATTTGACATTTTTCCATGTATTAGTCCAATATTACAAATCTTACCAAATGCTTTATTCATCTTTTCATAAAGTGCTTCCACATTCTCTGTATCGATACTATCACTTTCTTCAATCATTGGTGCGATTACATATATTTGATGTCCTAGTTTTATTTGTTCTAGCATACTAGACAAAACTTCTTTTATTTGATCACTATTTTTTAATGTTGTAATTATTTCTTTACGTCCATTTGGCATTGTTTTAATACTAGATATATCCATGTCTCCATAAATAGTTAAAGCATATGTCCGTGGAATTGGCGTAGCTGATAAATATAATATATCTGGTGTGATGCCCTTATTCTTTAAACTGCTTCTTTGATTAACCCCAAAACGATGTTGTTCATCTGTAATTACTAAACCTAAATTAAAGTATTCGACATCTATACTAAACAAAGAATGCGTTCCGATTAATATATCAATTAAACCTTCTTTTAATTTTAATAATAGTTCTTTTCTTTCTTTAGCCTTTGTATTTCCAGTTAAATAACCTATTCTCAGATTAGGAAACAATTTAGTTATACTTTGGTAGTGCTGGGAAGCTAAAACTTCTGTAGGAGCCATTAAAGCACCTTGATAGCCGCCTAAATAGTTAATGTAAAGAGAGATAAAAGCAACAATTGTTTTACCACTACCAACATCACCCTGTAACAATCTATTCATTCTTTTAGGAGTAGTTAAATCTTCATATATCTTATTCACACTACTCATTTGATCACTAGTTAATTTAAATGGTAACTGCTCAATAAATGCAGCAACAGTTTCTCTATCTACATCTCTTGATAATCCTTTTTTTAAATTTTGATTAGCTTTTAAATTATGCATCTTTAACATAAATAAAAATAATTCTTCATATTTTAAATGTATACTAGCTTTTTTTAAATTTTCTAAAGTTGTAGGTTGATGAACTTCCTTTAAACACTTACTCTTTTCAATAAAATGATACTTATTA
>CACZQD010000140.1 GCA_902783215.1 uncultured Erysipelotrichaceae bacterium | reverse complement strand
TATAATCTATATTAATATTAACACTTTCATATATCAAAGTCAATCAAAAAAAGTGAATTTTACTTCACTTTACATTATTTGACACTATTTTGTTTTACCAGTTGCAACATATCCTTGTGCAATTAAATATTGATCTTTATTACTTGAACTATATCTTACATAGTTTATACCTTTTTTATATTCAAATGTACGGTAACGATATGAAGTAACAGATATATCTTTCTGACAAGTTTTTTTACTTCCAACACTACGTGTAGCATATACTGGTGTTTTTCTCGTTCCATAGACTGGAACTTTCTTAGTATCATAAACCGCTACAACATTACCTTTACTATCTGTTTTTGTACCTACTTTTGTTGTTGTAACCGTATAACCTGCTACATATTTTTCTTCTTTATATCCCGAAATATATCTTTCTGTACGATAATCAGAACAATCATAATCAGTTGATTTTGTATCTGTTTTAGTATCTACTTCTTTATATAAACTTGCATCTATTTTATTAGTACTCCAATCTGACCAATCACTATATTCTCCACAACTTTCACTTGGAGCGAGAACATATTCATATAATGTATAATTATCATTTGTATCTATTGGTTCTTGTGTTGGAACTGGTATTGGTTTTTTATCAACTTCTGTTTCAGGTTCTGGAGAAACATCGGTTTCAGGTTCAACTACTTTTTCAGCTTTTTTCTTAGCTTCTACTTGTTTTTCACAAGCAGTATCATTTTTGCAATAGTCATAATTTCCCATATAAGTGGTTAAAGTCTCTTCTTCTTTACCACATACCAAAGTAATTGTCATTTTATAATTTCCATTATTGGAATTTTTAACATATACAACTTGTGATTTATCTTCATTACACTTCTTACCATCTTCATCATATATAGTTGCAATTAAATGATTATCATTAATCAATTTATCTAAAGATACTGTTTGTTTATCTAATAATGCTTCTTGTTTTTTGATAAAATACTTTTCAGATACTTTCTTTAATTCTTTAAAATTATTATAAAAAGTTTTACTATAATTCTTCTCAATATCTTCCATATCTTGTTTGCTGTATAATTCCATTTTAACAGGCTTTTTGGTTTCTACCTTTTTATGTGGAATTAATAAAATAATACCAAAGATAATAATTAATACTATAAGTGCGATTAAAATATAAAACTTAATTGATACTTTGTCTCTGCGTTCTTTATACATCAAATCACCTTTCCACTATCTTTATTTTAACATAACCATTATTATTTATCAATATCTAATTGTACAATTGTCATACCATTATTACGATAAAATAACATATATTCAACAACTTTTTTATTGCTCTTTAGTGTTTTATGAGTAATATCTTTTAATATTCCTGTTCCAATGCCATGAACAATAACAATTATTTCATTTTTCATAATAAGATTATCTTTTATAAATTCATTAATTTTTACTCTTGCACTTAAAGCATCAAACCCATGAAGATCTATTGTAGGTAAATTATCAGTAAAAATTACTTCTCGTAACTTCATTAGCTACTCTCCTAACTTCTTTAATTGGATATATAGAATTTCTACCACCTAGTTTTGTTACCGACAATGATCCTGTGATATTAGCAAATACTAATATTTGATCTAAGTTCCATCCTTGAATCAGTCCGTAAACAAATGCGCCATGAAAAATATCGCCTGCTCCAGTTGAGTCAACAGCTGGTACTTTTATCGTTGGAATAACTTTTACTCCATCGTCATAATAAGCACAACCTTTATCTTCTAAGGTAATAATAATTTTACCATTAAAATCATTATTCATTTTTGTTAGTACTTTATCTAAGTTATCGCAAGATGAACCAGTATATTCTTCAGCAAAATTTTTAGAACATACAATATAGTTAACTTTTTTACACAAATCAATAACTTCATCAGTACATCTACCAGCATCAATCACACTTATTACATCATTATTTTCTAAATACTTCTTAGACATTTCATATTCCTGACCATCAATTAACAAAATATCATAATTTTCATTAATTCTTTTTAAAGTCATTGTTAAATCACTAGGATGATAAGCTAAAGATGTACGGCTACCTGTAGTTGTATTTACAATAATAAAGGATGAAGTAGTCGTATGATTATCACTCAATTCTAAATAATCAATATTAACATTATCACTTAAAAATTCTTGTTTTACTTTAATACCATTTGGATCATTACCTACTACACCAGCAAAAGATACATCAACACCCCATTTGCCAAGTAAATAAGCTGCATTAGATGCAGGACCTCCACCACATTCAAGTGATTTTTTTATTCTGTTTTTTGTATTTTCAATTGGATAACTATCTAATGGAATAACGAAATCCCAAGTAGCATGTCCTAAACATAAAACTTTCATAAATCCTCCTTACCAAAAAAGATTAAATAAGCCACGATTTATACATAAACTATCCACTAATTTATTATCATCATATGCATAAAGACATACTCTTTTGGTACTGTTATTTAAATTATTAAATTTAATGGTATTATTAGTTTTAATTACATTATTATTAGCAGTAATATTTTGTTGATCAGAATTATTATTAAAGGAGTACTTAAAATCAATGTTATTAATATTAACTGTATCAATATTAAATATTAATGTACGATTACTAATTCTAAACTTTTTATAGATTTTAACACTACTATTTACTTTAATACTATATGTCTTTGATGAAATACCATCAGAAGCAATAAATACAGTAACATCAGTATTACCTTTCGAAATACCTGTTAATATACATTTACCACGTACTAAACTTGTTTTTACAATACCGTCATTTAATGATTCACATGCACTAACATAATCATCTTTTAAGGTATATTGTTCCTTTTCTTTAATATTTATTGAATCATAAACAGAATTACCCATTAACCAATATGTATTAATAAAAGTCATTGATATCATTAATAATGCAACTATAATACTAATTAAACTATAGCAAATTATTATTTTTTTATTATTCATTTTCATAAACCAGCCTACCTTAAAATAATTATAACAAGATATTTGTAAATTATCAATTATCTTATAGAAATTTAAAGAAAAAATAGAGAAAAAGTTCTCTACTTTACAACAATATTTACAAGTTTTTTTGGAACAATAATTACTTTAACAATATTTTTTCCCTCTATATGTACTTTAACATTATCTATCTCTTTAGCTAATTGTTCCATATCTTCTTTAGATGTATTAGTATCTACCTCTAATTTACCTCTTACTTTTCCATTTACTTGAACTACCATAGTATAAGTATTATTTTCTAGTTTAGAAGAATCATAATCTATCCAACTAGAATCACAAAACTTATCTCCAAGATTATAAATTTGATTTAGTTCTTCTGTTATATGTGGTGCGATTGGATTTAATAGATGAAGAAGCGAACGATAATCTTTTCTTGATATTGTATCTAGCTTTTCTAATTCATTTAATAGTATCATTAAAGCTGATACAGCCGTATTATATTTAATATTTGTTAGATCTTCTGTTACTTTTTTAATTGTTTGATTCATAAGTATTTCTATATCTTTAGAATAATCTTGAGAATCATTTAGCTTAGAACCTAATCGATATATCCTATCTAAAAATTTTCGGCATCCTTTTAAACCATTCTCACTCCATGATGCATCGTGTTCATAATCACCAATAAACATCTCATAAGTACGTAATGCATCAGCACCGTATTCTCTAACTATATCATCTGGATTAACAACATTACCTTTTGATTTACTCATTTTTTCATTATTAGATCCTAAAATCATACCATGACTTATACGTGTCCAAATCATCTCTTTATTTGGAACTAATCCAATATTATATAAAAACTGAACCCAGAATCTAGCATATAGTAAGTGACGAGCTGTGTGCTCCATACCACCATTATACCAATCAACTTTATTCCAATATTTCATTGCATCCATTGATGCAAAAGTCTTATCATTATGTGGATCCATAAATCTTAAGAAATACCAACTAGAACCGGCCCAATTAGGCATTGTATCTGTTTCTCTTTTAGCATCTTTACCACATTTAGGACATTTACAATTAACCCAATCAGTGATTTTAGCAAGTGGACTTTCCCCATTGTCAGTTGGCTCATATTCAGCTACATCTGGAAGCAATAGTGGCAAATCTTCTTCATTCATAGGAACCCAACCACATTCTGGACAATTAATCATTGGAATAGGTTCTCCCCAGAATCTTTGTCTTGAGAATATCCAATCACGCATTTTGTAATTATTTACCTTGCGAGCAATTCCTTTTGAAACTAAATAATCTGTAATTTGATCCTTAGCTTCTTGAATAGATAATCCACTAAACTGTTCACTATTAATTAATTTAGCATCTTTGTTATCTAAATAATCATATTTTTCATAAGCTTTCTCACTTATATCTCCACCAGTAATAACTTCAATAATTTCTAAATTGTGTTCTTTTGCATATTCAAAATCTCTCTCGTCATGACTAGGTACTGCCATAACTGCACCAGTTCCATAAT
>CACZQD010000139.1 GCA_902783215.1 uncultured Erysipelotrichaceae bacterium | reverse complement strand
CCAAATAAATTTATATTCAGGTAGTCTTTTCGCAAGTTCAACAAAATCTAGTATTCCTTTTCTTTCAATATAAAGTCCTACTCCCATAATAATTTTATCAGTATCTTTATATCCGAATTTCTTTCTAAATTCTTTACCTAATTTATCATTATGTTTAAAGAATTCAATATTAATACCATTACTAATATCAGTAATAGGAACATCAAATTTATTATATGATTCAAGTAGTTTTTTTGAGTAAGGAGTTGGTGTTAAAATATGATCTCCCATTTTGTAGCACTTACATATCCACCATTTAAATAAAGGTGAGATTAAGTTAGATAAAATAAAAGAATTCTTAAAATCTTCCTCAGTAGAATGAGCATGATAAACTATTTTTTTACCATTTTTTTTAGCTTTTTTAGTAAAAAAGTATGATTTAGGTCCATAAAAATTAACATGTAAAATATCAAAATCATCTTTAATACTTGTTGTATAATTAATATTATTATCCTCGAGTGCTTTCATTTGATGTTTAATTGCTTTACCTAGACCTGATTTACCAATTGTTTTTAAACCCTCTGTATATAAAAGTACTTTCATACAACCACCACTTAAATTATATCATTAATAAATAACATTTACAAGTATTACATCTTCACCTATTTTTTCAATTTGTTCCCATTTAATATTTATTTCACCGGCAGATGTAAAATGAGAAATAATAAATTTAGTTTTCTCTACTATAAGACCTTTACTTCTTCCTTGTTGGTCAATATATATATCAATAATATTACCTATTTTTTTGCCATCTCGAACATTAATAATATCTTTATCTTGAAGTTCTGATAACCGCATACTATCACCATTAAATTATATGAAAAAAAGAATATATTTAATATTCTAATTTTCTGTTAATACTTTTTGTTTTGATTTGTTTTTTATTCTTTGATATATTTCTTTTGATTCATCATCTAAATCATTAATATTTATTTTTTTATTAATCGAAATTTGTTTTAATGCTAATTCTATTTGTTCTATTACTTTTTTTTCAATATCGTGATTTATATTATTGATTTCAACTTTATCGTTATATATTATATCTTGTAAACTAACAAAATTATCTTCTTCACTATAAATAATAGCAAAATTAGCTCCTGTAATTATTTTAGTTCTATCAATATTAGTGTAATATTCCTTGGCAATAGCTCCCATATACTGAACTTCTTCGTCACTTTTATAATCTAAATAACTTGTATAATTATATTTTAAAATTTCAAATTTTGCCATTTGAAACAAGTGTTCTTTTGATAATGTATATTTATTTAATATTTGATAATCATCACTAAAAATGTGTAGATTATAACCATTTGATAATTGATAATTATTTGATTTACTTAGAATATATTGAGTATTGGAATCAGATGTATATAAACCGTGAGATAAATTTATAGGTCCATTTTCATTGATTGGATGAATAGCATTACGATCAACTTTACTTTCTTTTTTTATTACACTCGCAATATCATTATATCCTAAACCAACGGTTATTTTTGTTAATTTTAAGTTATTATATTGATCTTGAGATATTTTTTTATTTTTTAAAAGAAAGTCATATTTTTTGTGATCTTCATTTATTATCTCTTTAGAAGCTAATTTATAGATTTCAAATACTTTATTAGATATTTCATGACTATCATAGCGTTTTAAAACTTTATCTGGTATTTCGATGTTATCAAAACAAAGCGTATTTTTATTTCGCCATACCCAAGATTGCGCAATTATATTGCCCTCAAAATCACGGATAACAAATACTCGACCATCTAAACTTGTCATCGAGTGCTGCATACATTCTTCAGCCATATTACCTAATTCTTGACAACAATCAGTTAATGTACCTATAGCTAATCCTAGTGGATCATCTAATCTTAATATTTCATATTTAAATTCATCGGTTTTATTTTCAATTCGAGGAATACTGCTATAAATTCTTTGTTTACTATAATTATATATCTGTTGTAATGTGTCAAACTCTGACTGTTCATATCCTGCAATAGATGCAATTCTTGCCATCGGTTCATTTAATGTATCAACATTATCGTATTTAATTGTTTGAACGTATTGTAATGCATTTTCTAACGTTAGTTTTCTATTACTGTTAATAGCGCATATTTGTTTAAAATTTCGTTGGATATTAGCAATATTACTAGAGTAGTCATTATTGGTAATTATCTCATCCCAATTATCAATTAAGAAATCTTTAAATTTAGAGTTATATTCTAATTTAAAGCGACCAAATATAGAGTGAATTTTTTGTGGTGTTAATAAAGGATAATTGGATAATGCTTCTAAAACTTGTTTTAAAGGTTCAATAATATCAGGATATTCTTTTAAATTTAATTTTAATTGGTAATAATTATCGTCAATTGGTTCATATATATGCTTTATTATATCCTTAAAATCTTCAGGGTATTCACAGGGATAATTATGTGAGTTTAGTTTTAACTTAATTAATATTAAATTATAATTATTATTAAAATTATCTTTGTTTGAAATTTCTTCAATATTTTCTTTAGATAAATTTGGAAAAGTAGTTAATAGTTCATATAACTTATTGAATCCTTGTGAATCATTATCAAAAACACCAAATGTATATGCTAGTTTAAGTAGAGCATCCTTTGTTTCATCATTTTGATTATATTCTGAAATACTAGATAATTTACTCCATTTTCTTTTAGATGCTAAAAACTTATCAGCATCATTAATATCAAATGCTTGCATTACTACATAATGAGGAATGAATTTTTCTCCAGTCTTTAAATACCAATCATGCATTAAATGAATACTGTTAAAGGTATGTAGCATATTTTCTACTGAATGGTTATATTTAATTCCTAAAAATAATCCTTTTTCTTCTCCAAATAGTTTGAAGTATTCTAGTATTGTACTAGAAAATAATGGATATCTAACAAATGATTGAGATACACTTTTACCTTTTAAATAAGAAAGCCAATCGGGATTACTTATTAGTTTTTCAAAATTAATTGTATCATGATTTATTTTATAATATACCTTTTTTAATTCATTTGGTGCATCATTACTTAAAAATAATTCTGGATGCTTTGTTTTTAAGAATTTTGGAGCATCTTCATAGTCATATAATCCACCATGTTTACAATACTCTAAAATGGATTGTTCTATATAATGGCATTTTTGATCAAATGATAAATTTTTATTATTAATCATTATCCATAAATCTTTATCAATATAATCATGAGCTTTTTCCATATATTCGCCATATCTATAGTATGCTTGCAAAAATTGTTCACTACTTAGACAATTCATCAAATTATTTTCTATACTATATTTCCCACCATAACTATAGCTACAATTAATAATAATTTTTATCTCTTTCTCTTTTAAAATATTAAGTAATATTGGATATTTTCTTAAATCACTAGCTTTAATGTTTTGACCATAAAATTTTTGAATAATAAAGTCTTTTTCTTCATTAGGTAATAAACTTAAATCTTCTTTAGTTAAGAATAAATTGGGGAACTGATTATAAAATTCAGGGATATTTTTTAAACTTTCATATCTAAAGTATTTATTAGGCGAATTTTTTATATGATGAATAATACATTGGTAAATATAATGTCTAATACTTTCATCTGTCTGATTCTTATCCATTTCCACATCTAATGTAAATCCAGGTATTAGATCAACTCCATTGAGAACAAAACCATAATTTGTAAATATTTTCATTAGTTCTTCATTGCCAAAGCGATTAGAATAATACTCTAAAAAATTAGCTTTATGTTCTTTAAATTTTTTATCGATTAAAGTAAAATTATAATTTCCTTTAATAACATACTGTAAATTTTTATTCAATAATAGATTTGGTAGTTCATCTTTATAATTATAAATTTCTTTCACACCTATATCCATCTTATAAAATAATTCTCGAAAATATAAATCTGCTTGATGATCCATGAAAACACTTGGATATTTCTTTTGAAACTTTTCGTCAATTAAATCTAAATTCATCATTGAAATTATTTCCAAGCCATGTTTGTTCCTTGTGTGAAAATGTAATCTTAACTTTTCGATCCAATTAATCACTGTCTTACAAAATTCATCATAATCTTCGATATCAGGATTTAAATTCCCAGGATCAATAGTTAGTAATTTAACTATATCTGCTATAATATTTTCTATATTTGATAGTTCAAATATCCTTGTTTCCATACATAACTTATACAAGTTTTTAGTATTAAAATATTTCAAAAGAATATATTGATTTTGGTTGCAAACATAATTGTGATCTTGATGATTCCAAAAATCATCAAAGTTATACTCGATTACTTTATTTAAATGTAAAGATGGACAATTTTCAATTAATTCATCAATATCATAATATATATAATCTTTAATAACTCTAATAACTTCAATTTCTAATCTTT
>CACZQD010000138.1 GCA_902783215.1 uncultured Erysipelotrichaceae bacterium | reverse complement strand
TACTAATTTATATTTATCAATTACATATTTTATTGTTTCAAATTTGATATTGATTTGATATCTGTTAAAATGCCCATTTCTATCAGTTCGTTTTTTTTTAATAATTCGTTTTCTGCTTCAAGTAATTTTATTTTAGCTTCAGCCCGTTCCAGCTTTTCTTTATCAGACAATTCGCGTTTTACTGTATTTCCTGATTTAGTAGTTCTAGTATCGCTTATTTCTCCAGTATTTTCAATTTGTTTTCTCCATCTATATGCGCAATTTTGTATTCTTATAATTCCAACAATTTCAGGATCAATTCCACATTCTCTAAATATATCTTGAGGAAATCTTTTATAATTTTCACATTCTTTTACCAATTTATATTTAAATTCATCAGTATATGTAATTCCTTTATTTGTAATATTTTTAATCCATTTATTTTTACTTAATTTTTTTACTTGAGCATCTGTAAATAATAATTTAGACATAATTATCACCAACTTTCTTATATTATACAACAAGACATAATAAAAACCTATAAAGCAGGTCTCTCTTTTTTTTAGAGTCCACTTTATAGGTTACATTTTAAATCAAAATCATCTTTTTTTATTATTTTTTATTTAATTAAACTTTCAGGACATTCTGGTTCATCAATAAACCAACAATGACAAGCTTGACTTCCTGTTGCTGCACTTCCAATACCTAATGTTGCTAAGATACTTGAAATAAATTCCATACTTATCCTCCCTTCTTTTTATTCTTTTATATATACATCAAATGTATAACTAATTTAAAAAATCTGGATGTAATTTTAAGAAAGTTTTATAATTATTATATGGTTGCTTAAAAATTTTATATGTAAGTGGAGAAATCATTGCATTTTGTAATACTAATCCCATAATAAAACAGTTAGAAATAAAATTGTTAGTAATTATAATAGATAATAATACGTATAATATAGCTAAAACTGTTGATATTATTTTGTATGTTAGTCTTCTTTTTGGATGAACTATAGGTTTTTTCTTTGTATCAGCTGGACTATTTTTAAACATTAATATTGTAAATATTAATCCTATTGTTATTTTTACTTGAACAGGTATTATAACTAATAAATTAAAAATTGGTAATCCAATGAAAAGAATTGTAGATACAACTAAACATATCCAACTTTTAGTTGCGTGTATACCAAATGAAGGCATTCTTATAATATTATATATTATTAAGAATATAAGCATTTCTTTTAAAATGCCAAGTATAATAGCTATCAAAGTAATAACTATTAATTTTGAAACAGTTAAATATATTGCAGTTAAACCATATTCGATTTCTGCTAGTTTTGTATTGTCATAATCATGATATTTTTTGATTAAATTCATACATTTACCTATAATTATTTTTTTCACTATTCGATGACCTCCATCTACGATAAGAATAATCTAAATATAAAAAAATAAAAAGAGATTTTGTATGAAAGAAAAATAGAAAAAACTTAAAAATAATAATATATACTAATAATGAAAAAATTAAAATTTTAGGTAAATAAATTTTAATTTCGTGCACTTTTTATTGGAATGATTGTCTGAAAAGAGTATAATTAATTTGTTTTCTTGCAAAAAATAGTTGCGCATTTTGTCGACAAAAATGGTATAGAAAATCATAAAATAATATTATAATGTGCTACAATGATAGTGTAAGAAATTACTAGAAGGGAGATGTGAGTGTGATTACTGGTAAAGTAAAATGGTTTAACAATGAAAAAGGATTTGGTTTCATTGAATATAATGATCAAGAAGATATCTTTGTTCATTATTCAGCTATTCTATCTGAAGGATATAAAACTTTAGTAGAAGGTCAATACGTCCAATTTGATCTTGTAAGAACAGATAAAGGATTGCAAGCCAAGAATGTTGTAGAACAAAAAGCTGCGGTAGTATAGTAGTTTTTTTTATTTACTTTTTTATCATAATAGTGTTATAATGTAGATGAAAGGATGTGCTAATATGAATATTAATATTCGAGGCAAAAAGATTGATGTTACCGATGCAATCAAAAATTATATAGAAGAAAAAATCGGTAGATTAGATAAGTATTTCAAGGATGGAAGTGAAAAGACTGCTAATGTATTAATTAAACTGCGTGGACGTAATCAAGTTGTTGAAGTAACCATTAATACAAAAGGATTTGTTTTGCGAGCTGAAGAGTCTGAAGCAGATTTATATGCAGCTATTGATAAAGTATCTGATAAAATAGAAAGGCAGATACGTAAAAATAAAACACGTATGCATAAAAAAGTAAATAAAGAAAAGATTGCAGATTTTATTATGTCAGCTGAAGTAGAAGAAATGAATAATGACAATCAAATAGTTAAAAGAAAAATAATTGAAACAAAACCAATGAGTGAAGAAGAAGCTATATTACAAATGGAATTAATAGGCCATGAATTCTTTGCCTTTAAAAATGATAAAACAGATGAAGTAAATGTTGTTTATAAAAGAAAAGATAATGATTATGGAATTATGGAAATAAAATAATATGATTAAATTATGAAAAATTGACTAGTTTTATTAAAAAACTAGTCTTTTTATTACTTTTTTGATAAAATAATATATAGTTGTATATAAAGGAGAGATAAAATGAAAATATTAAAAAAAATATTTGATCATGAATATAAAGAATTAGAAAAATTTAAAAAGATAGCTAATGAAATTGAATTATTAGATGAAGAGTATTCTAAACTTAGTGATACTAAATTAAAAAAGAAAACGCAAGAATTTAAAGAAAGATTAGAGAAAGGTGAAACTTTAGAAGATATTAAAGTTGAAGCTTTTGCAACAGCTCGTGAAGCAGCATACCGTGTATTAGGAGAAAAACCTTATTATGTACAATTATTAGGTGGTTTAGCTATTCATTATGGTAATATAGCTGAAATGAAAACAGGAGAAGGAAAAACCCTAACATCTATTCTACCAGCATATTTAAATGCTTTAAGTGGTGAAGGAGTACATATAATTACAGTTAATGAATATTTAGCAGGTCGTGATGCTGAATGGATGGGAGAAATATATCGCTTTTTAGGACTTACTGTTGGAATGAATGGTCGAGAATTATCTACAAAAGAAAAACAAGAAGTATATAATTGTGATATTACATATTCAACTAATAATGAAATCGGTTTTGATTATTTAAGAGATAATATGGTAGTTAAAGCTGAAGATAGAGTACAAAGACCATTTAATTTTGCAATTGTAGATGAAGTTGATTCTGTATTAATTGACGAAGCTAGAACGCCACTTATTATATCTGGTGGGACTATGAAGTCAGCTAATCTATATATTCAAACAGATAAATTTGTAAAAAAATTAAAAGAGAATGATGGTTATATTTATGATGAAAAAACTAAAGCAGTAGCTTTAGATCAAGTTGGTATTGAAAAAGCTGAAAAAAACTTTTCAATAGATAATTTATATGATATTAATCATACAACTTTGGTGCACTTCATTAATCAAGCATTAAAAGCAAATTTTGCTATGAAAAGGGATGTTGATTATGTAGTTGATAACGATCAAATAATTATTGTAGATCCATTTACTGGACGCTTAATGAAGGGACGTAATTATTCTGATGGATTACATCAAGCAATTGAAGCTAAGGAAGGAGTAACAATTAATGAAGAAACTAAGACTTTAGCGACTATTACGTTCCAAAATTTATTTAGAATGTATAAAAAATTAGCAGGTATGACAGGAACTGCAAAAACAGAAGAAGAAGAATTTAGAGATATTTATAACATGTATGTTATAACAATTCCTACAAATAAACCTG
>CACZQD010000137.1 GCA_902783215.1 uncultured Erysipelotrichaceae bacterium | reverse complement strand
CGTAGTTAACGGTTATATCCTACTATTTTCAGATATATAACTCCCTTGCTACCTTCAATTAACTTGATTGTTAGTTTACACCCAACACTAACTCTCTTTAAATCAATATTAATTTACTCCTCAAGTTCAATGTTTTTATGTATTATATACAATTTATTAAAAACTGTCAAGATTATTCTTCTTCAATAGCACTTTTATAGACATTAATAACAGGACGAATTAGTTCATCTGTAGTCATATTACAGTATCTAACGTTTCCTGAACTATCAACTGTATACATATGATGATGATAATTAGGTTCTGGTGTCATTGTCCAATACCAATAGTTAGAATTATATAACCAATTATATTGAGAATTACTACAATAATTAGATGTACATCCTAAATCATTAACTAATTCTGGCTGACTAATTAATCGTGCTTTATTTCCATCTATCTCAATTAACTCACCACTATTAAAAGTTGAACTTGCCCATGCATCTACTACATATTTTATATCTGATTCATTATAATCTTTTTTACAATCAGTATAAATTTCTCCACTTCCTTTTTGATTGCAGTTTTCACTGGAATAATATGTTAATCCTCCATATCCATTTTCATTTGAAGCTTCACCTGATGCAGTACTACCATATCTATTAACATGATTTTCTCCATCACTACCTATTTTATTATTATTTACTTCATCTACTGTTAATGGATGTTCTTTTAAAGCAGTAACATAATCTTGTCTTCTGGAACTGCGTGAAATAACATAATAATATTCTCCAGCAACTTTTATTTTATCTCCAACATTATATATTTTTGCGAAGACACGTGATTTTACTTCAGTTAAGGTTGCATCTTTTACTTTATCTAGTGTCATTTTACGTGAACTTAGCATTCCTAATATTGATACTATTAATACTAAGGCCATTATTAAAATAATATACATTACTGTTGATATTGCAAATCCCTTATTATTCAATTTCATTTAATTCACCTACTTATTATAATAATTATATAGTAAATTCTTTTTTTTTACAACTTATTTTTTTACATTTTACATTTGTTTACACAAAAAAAACAAGAATCATTTGATTCCTGTTTTTCTATCATGTTTAATTAATAGTATTCCTACTATTAGGATAAGGGGTAATAGAAATAATCCAATTATGTTTAATATTTTATTATTTATTCTGAGTAGTATTTCTGCTGATACTAAGAGAATAAACATTAGAATAATATATTTATTTAGATTTTCTTTTAGTCTTTTTTTCATTATATAAATATCTATATAGTGTTGCGGCAAAACCAGATCCTACTAATGGAGCAAGAATAAATAACCAAACTTGTTTTAGTGCTTTACCACCCATAACTATTGCTGGACCTAAACTACGAGCTGGATTTACTGAAGTTCCGGTTAATTTAATTCCAAAAAGATGTACAAAAGTTAAGGCAAGACCAATTACTATACCAGCTATATTACTTTTATCTTTATCTTTAGTTACTCCAAGTACTGTAAAAACAAAGAAGAAAGTCATAATAATTTCTGCTATAAATGCTCCAAACATTTTAGCACCAAATCCACCATAAGAATTGGTTCCTAATGATGTAGCTGAATAATCTCCAATATTTCCAACACTATTTAAAATGAGTGCGAGTAAAAGTGCGCCTACTAAAGCTCCTAAAGTTTGAGCAACAACATATCTTATGAATTCTTTACCTGTCATTCTTTTATCTAAAAACATTGCAAATGATACCGCTGGATTAATATGACATCCTGATATATTTCCAATTACATAAGCAAGTGTGACAATTGTTAAACCAAAAGTTAAGGCTGTTGTAACTATATCTGCATTTGTCAAAACGGCTACCCCACATCCAAATAAAACTAAACATAATGTTCCAATAAATTCACATACTAATTTTTTCATATATCCTCCTTTATTTAATTATATCACAACTTTTTAGGATTTATATCTATTTCAATGTTTATTTTATTATTTTTTATTATTATTATATATCATCAATATGTAATTTTATATCTTCTTCGGTTGGCAATTCATTAGATATCTTATCAAATATTTTGTATTCACTAACTCCAACAGGCTTATTAATATATTTCAAAGTATAGTCTACAATTTTATTACTTTTATTTTGACATAGTATTATACCAATGGAAGGATTATCACTCTCATCTTTTATATCTTCATCTAGCGCAGTAAGATAAAAACCAATTTTGCTAACATATTCTGGTTTAAATTCATCAACTTTTAATTCAACTGCAACATAACATTTTAATTTAATGTGATAAAATAATAAGTCAATATAGAAATCTTGATTATCAACTGTAATTTTATATTGATTACCCACAAAGGAAAAACCATTTCCTAATTCTAAAAGAACATTTTTTAATCTTTCAATCATTTTATCTTCTAATTCACGTTCTTTATAATCATTAGTCAACTCCATTAGATCAAATACATATGGTTCTTTCATCATATTATTTGCCAAATCACTATGCTTTTTCAAAGTTAATTCAAAATTGTTATGTTTTACATTTTTAACTTGTCTAGCATATAAATTGGTATCTATTTGATAAATTAAAATACTTTTAGACCATCCTTCTATCACACATTGTTCCATATACCATTTACGAATTTTTTTATCTTTGACCTTTTCAATAAGAGTTATATTATGAGTCCAAGGTAATTGTGCAACCAGTTGCACAATTTCAGATTCATCTTTATATTCGTTATAAAAATTTTTCATATATTTTAAATTTCTAACAGAAAAACCTTTTAAATTAGGAAATGCTAATTTTAATTCTAAGGCTAAATTATCAATAAACTTATTTCCCCATTTATAATTATCAGATATAGTTTTACCTATATTATAATATAAATTAATCAATTTAGAATTAGCATCTAACATTATATCTAACTGAGTTTTACTAACCATATCTTTGATACTATTAGTTATTTCTTTAAACGATTGTTCTAACATGTGTATTCCTCCTTTTCACAATTTTTTAGGATTTATATCTATTTCGATGTTTATTTTATTATTTTTCTTATATTTTTGATTAATATATACTAAGTTATCATAAACGCTAGATAACTTTTTATATTTAATGATTATTTGAATATAATATTTATTATTTATTTTAGGCATATTACTACTACTTGGACCAAGTACTTCTATATTTTTATTTTGTTTTAAATAACTTGCTATTTTTATTGCTTCATTATATAATTCATCATATTTATATCCAACTAATCTTAATAGTGTAATGTCAATATATGGTGGATATTTTAATAACTTTCGAATATTCATTTCTTCTTCATAAAAGCCTATATAATCGTGTGTACTTGCTTTTTCAATAGCATAATGATTAATATTAAATCCTTGGATAATTACTTTACCTTTTTTTTCACTTCTTCCACTTCTTCCAGCTACTTGATTTAATAAGTCATAAGTTCTTTCACTACTACGATAATCTGGAATATTTAATGATGCATCGCCATTTACCACACCAACTAGTGTGACATCTTCAAAATCAAGACCTTTAGCTATCATTTGTGTGCCTATTAAAATTGAAGATTCTTTACTTTTAAATTGTTTTAGTATTCTTTCATGACTACCTTTTCTGGAGGTAGTATCTACATCCATTCTTAATGTTTTTATGTTAAACATCTCTTCAATTATTTCCTGCAGTTTTTCTGTTCCTAAACCTAAAGAATTAATTTTTTTACTATTACACTTTGGACAATTAAATGGTTTATAAGTAGTATAATCACAGTAATGACATACCATTTTATTATATTTTTTATGATAAGTTAATGGTATATCACAATTGGGACATTTAATAATATTACCACATTCTTGACACATTATAGTTGTGGCATAACCTCTTCTATTTAGAAGAATAATTATTTGTTCTTTTTTATTTAAAGTTTTTTCTATCTCTTCTTTTAACACACTAGATATAACACTATTACCTTTTTTTATTTCTTTTTTCATATCAACTAGTGTGACAACAGGTAATTGATTATTAATACGATTAGGCATTTCTAATAATTGATATGTACCTATTTTAGCTCTTGTATAGCTTTCTATAGATGGAGTAGCACTTCCAAGTAAAATCATAGCATTATGCGTTTTAGCTCTTTTAATGGCTATATCAATTGCATTATATCGAGGATTAGAATCTTGTTTATAAGTATCGGTGTGTTCCTCATCGATTATGATTAGTCCTAAATTGGTAAATGGTACAAATATAGCACTTCTAGCCCCAATAACTATTTTTACTTCTCCTTTTAGTACTTTTCGCCATTCATCATACCTTTCACCATCAGATAAACCACTATGCATTATAGCTATTTGATTACCAAAACGCTTGCGAAAAGTATTCACAAGTTGTGGTGTCAAACTAATTTCTGGTACTAACACAATTACTTCTTTTTGAGGAATAATCTTTTCAATAATATGCATATATACTTCTGTTTTACCACTACCAGTTACTCCATGTAGTAAAAAAGGATGAAATGTATTATTATGCTTTAAGACTTCTTTTACTACAGTTTCTTGTGATTTATTTAATATTACTTTTTTTGATTCGATGTTGTTATCTTCATTTAAACGATAGGTTTCTTCTTTTATTTCTTTTATTATATTATTTTTAATTAAAGTTTTAACCGAACTAGAACTAACACCTAATAAATCTTTTTTTAATAGTTTATTGTTTTTTAGTTTTTCTATTATTTGTTTTTGAGATTCATTTTTAGGTATATAATTATAATCTACTAGTTCTAAATAAGTTAAATACTTTTTATTAATATTAAATCCTTTATGAGCTTTTAATGCACTAGGTAACATTGTTTGATAAGCACTTATTAAATTACATAATGTTTTTTTACTAATATATTTACCTAGTTCTAACATTTCTTTATTTAAGATTGGTTCTGAATCAACAATATCAATAATACTTTTTAGTTCAAAATCAACCAATTTATTACCAATACTTAAAACAAAACCTTCTAATTTTTGTTTACCAAAAGGTACTAATACTCTAATACCCACACTAATTGCTTCTTTTAAATTATCAGGAACTAAATAAGTATATGTTTGATCTATTCCTTTAGCTTTTAATTCAACTAATACATCAACTGTCATAAAAGTACCTCCTAAGTTAATTATACAAAAAAACTATAGTTTTGGCTATAGTTTTTATACTTTAATTTTAACATATACTCCTTTATGATCAGTAACTCGTTTCAATTTATTATGATTAATTAATCCTGCTT
>CACZQD010000136.1 GCA_902783215.1 uncultured Erysipelotrichaceae bacterium | reverse complement strand
AGAGTTCAAATATGGTATTATCAGAAGTATAGAGATCTTACATTTTAGGTAACTAAATGTGCGGACACTTATTATTTCCATTTATATAAAACGTTTTTAGACGTTTTTTTGTTGTAATTTTAAATATGTTGTGATATGATTAATTAAAGTAGGTGAATAACTATGAAACAGAAATATATCATATTTACAAATAAATACTTAAAATTTATAAAAAATGACAAGATTAGATTGTTATTTATTCCTTGTATATTGCTCTTATCTATTTTCTTAGTTATTTCCCTAGGAATTAATTCTAGTGGTTTAATGGGTAATAGTGCGGTTAATTATTATTGTGAAGATAAAAATTATGAACTAAGAGGTAATGAGTGTATTAATAGAACTACTATATCTTCTATTTTACTTGGAGATGTTAATCTAGATAATAAAATAAGCCGTGATGATGCTACTACGCTTTCAAAATATCTTAACGGAGTAATTAAACTTTCATCAAATCAATTACTTGCTGCAGATATTGATGCTGATGGACGTGTTGATAGTAATGATCATAATACAATTATATCTTTATCTGTATCTGAATCGGAATATACAACTGTGAATACAACCAATAATGTAAATGTATCTGAAAAAAGAGTTTGTCCTAAATCAACTGATAAAAATATTAGTTATAGATTAAGTGGTGAAAAATGTGTTAAAGAAATAAAAGTAGCTGCAAAATTAAATCAATCTGGAACATTTATTGTCAAATATGATAGTAATGGAGGAATATCAAGTGATAGTACATCAATGAGTGATAATACTTTTGATTTATCCAAAGCAAATAATAAACTACAAAGAAATAAATATATTAAATATAAAGATAATAATTTTAATAATGAACCATATTTATTTGCAGGATGGAATGCATATAATTTATCGAATAATAAAATATTATGCTATTCAAATGCTAGTCACAGTGATGAAGAGTGGATTGATAAAAGTGATGATACTAATCCTTTAATGAATAATGGTAGTTGTAAATATGGAATGTATGTTTTTGAAGATGAAGAAACTATTAAAAATATTGCTGCTCCAAACGAAACTATTCAAATGAAAGCCGTATGGAAAAATTTCTTTCAACTTGATGGTTTAACAAATGCAATTGCTGATAAAAATATTAACGTTAAGAATGTTGCGATTAAATATAATATTGGTGGATTTCAAGCCATTCATCTACCTGGATCAAGACATTTAAATGACTATATTAAAGATGGCAAAGATAAAATAATTCAAGATTTACACGTTGAATTAGATATAAATAACAATGAAATATTCTATTTATCGCAAGATCTATTTAGTAATGATCCTCATCAACTATTAATCACACAAATTGCAAACAATAATTCCAAAGTTGTAGTACAACATATCGGTAAATGTGGACATGGAATGTTTGATATGAATACAAGAAGTGTTGACAGTCAAGTTTTCTATTATCTATCATGTGATTCTGATAGTACATATGATAAGAATGGTAATAATCATGGAAATACAATTTATAAAATTAATAGTGGTAACAGTATAGCAAAAAATGTTATAACTCCAAGTTCATCTAAAAAAATTTCTAAGGTTATTAATGGTATTAAATCTCATCGTGAAAACGTTAAACTTGATGAAAAGAATGGAAAAGCTTTAATTAGGTCAAGTTTTGATAATCAGCAGCACTTTTATCTATACAACTTTAATACAAATAATAATACTATAGATTCTAAACTTATTAAAGAATTTACACTTAAAACGACTAATCGTGCTTTCCAAGGATATGATATTGATGGTAATTACTTATATATTTATTCAGGAGATAGTAAACCTGAATCAACAGCTGCTTATATTGATGTCTATGATATAAACAGTGGTAAATTATTGAAGAAAAACACTGTCTTTGATTATAAAAACAATAATATATTTATGGAAGCAGAAGGTATATCGATTATGGGAAATTATGCATATATTGCGATGGCAATAACTTCTTCAAAAGCACCTGTTGCGAACCAAAAAACAACTATTGGTGATGTTGCCACTCTCAATTACAAATATGCTTTAATATATAGAATTGACAAAAGTAAGTTGCTTAGGTAATTTACTTTTTTTAACTTAAAGTGTATAATTATGGATAAGGTGATGTTATGGCAAAAATTAAAGTAATGGATGAAATTTTAGCAAACAAAATAGCTGCTGGAGAAGTAGTAGAAAGATGTGCTTCTGTAGTTAAAGAACTAGTAGAAAATAGTATTGATGCTAAAAGTACGGAAATAAAAGTAGAACTTATCGAATCAGGTGTTAAAGAAATAAAAGTAACAGATAATGGAACAGGTATGGATAAAGAAGATGCGATTAATTGTTTTGGCAGACACGCTACTAGTAAAATAACTGACGAAAACGATTTATATCACATTCATACACTAGGTTTTCGTGGTGAAGCACTAGCTAGTATTGCATCAGTATCTAAAATTACATTAACAACATCTACAGGAGATATAGGTTCTATCGTTAAAATTAATGGAGGTAAAATAGAAAAAGTATCCAAAGGAGATGCTAGACGTGGAACAATAATGTGTGTTCGAGATTTATTTTATAATACCCCGGCACGTTTAAAGTATTTAAAAAGTCTATATACCGAAATGGCCCATATTACCGATTATATGAATAAATTAGCTTTATCTCATACAGACATTCGATTCACGCTAATTAACGACGGCAAAATATTACTCAAAACAGATGGTAGTGGTAGTTTACTAAAAGTAATTAAATGTATATATGGTATTAACGCTACTAAAAAAATGGTTGAAGTTAGTGGAAGCAATAACGATTATGAAATAAATGGTTATATTTCTTTACCTGAAATACATCGTTCTAATAAAAATGGTATGATTACAATTGTAAATGGCCGTATAGTTAAAAATACTAAAGTTAATAAATGTATTAATGATGCATATCACTCATATAAACCTGATAATTATTACCCAATTGTTGTATTAAATATAAGTGTCGATACAACACTAGTTGATGTCAATGTTCATCCTACTAAAATGGATATTAAATTTAGTAAAATAGATGAATTAACTACCTTAATCGATCAAATGATTAAAGATAAAATAACTAAAAAAACTTTAATACCGCATATTGAAGAACAACCAATTATCAAAGAAAGAAAAGTATATGAAGAATTCACTCTAGATTTTGATACAGTTAATGAATCTGATGAAGAATATATTATAAATGATGAATTAATTAATGATAATCCAATTGAATATGAAGAAGAGAAGACATCTAATGAAGATTTATTTGATGTTGAAGTACATGAAGATGTAAAAGAAAAATTACCCCCTTTATATCCAGTTGGACTTGTCCATGGAACATATATTATCTGTCAAAATGAAAAAGGTATGTATATAATTGATCAACACGCAGCAAAAGAACGAATTAATTATGAAATATTTAAAGAAAAATTAGCTAATCCATCAAAAGATAAAACTAGTATGTTACTACCACTCACATTAGAACTAACTAATGATGAATTTATAAAATTAAAAGAAAACTTTGATTTACTTAAAGAAATGAGCTTTGATATTGAAGAATTTGGAATGAATTCTATAATAGTTAAAGCTCATCCTACTTGGATACCAAATGATTTAACAAATGAAATGATTAATCACATTATAGAATTAATAATTAATAAAGAAAAGAGTTTTTCACTTGAAAAATTTAATGATCATACTGCAGCCACATTAGCTTGTAAAGCATCTATAAAAGCCAATACTAATATTACTATAGAAGAAATGGAAAACTTAATTAGTGATTTAAGAAAATGTGATAATCCATTTAATTGTCCACATGGTAGACCAACAACTATTTATTATTCTAAAAGCGATTTAGAAAAACTATTTAAACGAAGTGGATTTTAGTATTTTATAATTTATGAGTATGAATTTCATACTCTTTTTAATTGTAATTTTTATATTTTTGTTGTATTTATAGCTATTTATGATATAATTAAATAGGAGTAAAATCTTAAGGAGATGTGACATGAGAGTAATTATATCAGCTGGTGGTACTGGGGGACATATTTATCCAGCTTTAGCTATTATAAATAAAATAAAAGATATGGAACCAAATAGTGAATTTTTATATATTGGTACTCATAATCGTATGGAAAAAGATATTATACCTAATTATAATATTCCTTTTAAAACAATTGAAATATATGGCTTTAATCGTAAAAAATTACTTAAAAATTTTAAGACTATTTATTGCTTTATTAAAAGTTATAAAGCGTGTAAGAAAATAATAAAAGAATTTGATCCAGATATCGTTATTGGTGTAGGAGGGTATGTAACCGCACCGGTTATATATACAGCTCATAAATTAGGTTATAAAACATTTATTCACGAACAAAATAGTATTCCTGGAGCATCAAACAAATTTCTTACTAAATGTGTAGATAGAATTGGTGTTTCTTTGAAAAATAGTATAAATTATTTTCCAAAAGATAAAGTTATTTTTACTGGTAATCCATGTAGTGAGAATGCTATTAAAGTTAAATCTGCTTCTAAATCAGAATTTGCTCTTACAAATAATAAAAAATTAGTACTTATTGTAATGGGATCATTAGGAGCTAGTAAAGTTAACGAATATCTAATTAATCATTTAAAAGATTTTAAAAACAAAGAATATGAATTATTAGTAGTTACTGGTAAACAAGATTATGATAAATTTAAAAATATTAAATTTAAAAACATTAAAATAGTTCCATATATTGAAAACATGACAAGAATTATGAAAAAAACAGATTTAATGGTATCACGTGCTGGTGCATCAACATTATCCGAGATAATCGCACTTAATATTCCTTCAATTTTAATACCTAGTCCTTATGTACCAAATAATCATCAATTAAAAAATGCATTAGATTTAGTTAATAATAAAGCTGGTATTTTAATAGAAGAGAAAGATTTAAAAGATAATATATTAGAAAAAGAAATTGATAATATATTTAAAGATAATAAACAATATGATATAATTAAAAAGAACTTAGATGATTTTAAAGTAGACAATAGTGCAACTATAATATATAATGAAATAAAAAAATTAGTGGGGTGATGATTTTGGACTTAATAAAAGAACTCAATGAGTTAAAAATAGGTGATGTATATGAAGATCAAGATTTAAGAAATTATACTACTTATAAAGCTGGGGGAGTAGCTAAAGCAATAGTTTCTCCTGACAACACAGAAGGTTTAATTAAACTTTTAAGTTTTTTAAAAAAACATAAAATAAAACATAAAGTTTTAGGTAATGGGTCTAATTTAATCTTTGTGGGGAAAGAATATAACGGTGTATTAATTAAACTTGATAACTTTCAAAAATTAGAAATAGATGATAATTTTGTAACGGTAGGAGCTGGATATCCTTTAGTTAAATTAGCCCTTAGAACAGCTCGTATAGGACTTACTGGTCTAGAATTTGCTGCCGGTATACCTGGAACTATTGGTGGTGCAATATTTATGAATGCTGGTGCTTATAAAAGCGATATGGGCTATATAGTATCAACAATTAAAGTACTCACACCAAAATTAGAAGTAGAAACATTAACTAATAGTGATTTAGATTTTCACTATCGTAGCTCAATGCTTCAAAAATATCCTGGATTTATATGTCTAGAAGCTACTCTACGTTTACGTTTCGGTCAGGCGGATATAATACTAGACGTAATTAATGATCGTAAAAAAAGACGTATTGAATCACAACCATTAGAATATCCTTCTGCTGGATCAGTATTTCGTAATCCTGAGGGTGATTATGCCGGAAGATTAATTGAAGAAATAGGATATAAAGGTAAAAACATCGGTGGAGCTTATGTTAGTGATAAACATGCTAACTTTATTATAAATAAAGACCATGCATCAGGAGAAGATATTTATAAATTAATTAAAGAAATAAAAGAACAAGTAAGAAAAAAATATAAAATTGAATTACATATAGAACAAGAAATAGTTAAGTAGGTGAATTATGACTAGAACAGTAAAAAGGCGTAAAGTAAAGAAAAAATCTATATTAATATTACTCTTTTTTCTTGCTTTAATTATTTTTACTGTGTTTTATGTCTTTAATTTCCATATAACAAATATTTATATAATAGATAATAATATATTTACTGATCAAGAAATAATTGATATGGCTAAATTAAGTAAATATCCAAGAACATTTAATAATAATGAATTAATTATAAAAAGTCGTTTAGAAAAAAATGAACTAATAAAAAAAGTATCAGTTAATAAAAAAAACTTCTTTAGAGAAGTTTATATAACTATAGAAGAAAATACACCGCTTTTTATTTATCATAATAAAACAATATTAAAAGACGGTAAAGAAGTAGACAAGCTTTATTCTGTACCTACACTCATAAACGATATAAATGATCAAAAAATATATAATAAACTATTAAATAAAATAAATGATATAGATTTAACTATAAAAGAAAGAATATCTGAAATAAAATATGATCCAAATAAAGCCGACAAAGAAAGATTTTTAATATACATGAATGATGGTAATTATGTATATATTACACTAAGAAAAATAAATAGAATAAATAACTATGTTGAAATAATATCGGCTTTCGAAAACAAAAAAGGAATACTATATTTAGACAGTGGAGAATATTTTGAAGTATTTGGAGGTAAACATGAATAAAAAAGGGTTCACATTAGTAGAAGTATTAGGTGTAATGGTAATCATAGTAACAATCTCATTAATAATATTACCAAACATAATAAATAGATTTAGTAACAAAAAAGAAGACATATCAAATGCTAATAAAGAAATAATTGTGAGTGCGGCTAAACTATATGTTAGTGATAATAAAGAAGAATTAAATGACTATACAACATATTGTGTAGATATAAATGAATTAATAAAAAATAAATACTTATCCGAAAAAAAAGATGTATTTAGTGATAATGACTATGCATCTAACCATAAAGTAAAAGTAACAATAGGTAAAACTAATGAATATGAAGTGGTGGAAAGTAGTAGTTGTAGTAATAAATCAATATATGATGCTGGAAATAAAATAAAAGTAGCAGGTATAGATTTTTATATAATTTCTAATCATGATGATTATGTAGTAGCTTTAAAAGCAGAACCATTAACAGTAGATGAGGTAAACTTATATGGAGGAGTAGGAACAGAAAATAATCATGTAAATAGGTATACATATGATAACGTAGGAACAGCATATGATTGGGAAGATACAAATCATACAGGAGGTATGAAATATTACACAAGCGAAACATGTGGATATGCAAATGGTTATTGGGTATATTCTGGATGTACGACAGACTATAATTCATCAGAAGTAAAATATGTAGTAGATGCATGGGCAGCAGATAAATTTACAAATGAATTAAAAGAAGTAGATGGATATAGTGCTAGATTAGTACAAAAAGAAGAATTAAGAATACAATTTTATCCAAGTTGTAGTTCAACAGCAAACTCTTGCAACAAAGAAAGTACAACCCCAAGTTGGTTATACAATTCCAATTATTATTATTGGACAATGAGTCCATATGATTCTTTGACTCGTGTTTGGGTGTTGTTCCCCGAAGGCAACTTGGAAAACTTCTACGTCAACTACAACAGCTACGACTACTACGCAGTCCGCCCAGTTATCAATGTAAAGAAGTCAGCTATTCAAGATATAATTACCGAATAAAAAATAACTTTTTACTTTTTTGAAAAAATATAGTATAATATATAGTACAGTAGGAGATGGGAATATGAAGCATATATATACAAGTTTAGATATTGGTTCTGAAAATATTAAAATTGTTGTATGTGAATTATATAAAAATAAGCTTAATTTACTGGCTGCATCATCTTTTAAGAGTAAAGGTATTACTCGAGGATTAATTACCGATGTAGAGCTTGCTAGTATGTCTATTAAGCAGGCTTTTCAAGAAATTAATGATATGCTTGGTATTAAAATTAATAAAGTTATTGCTTCAGTTCCTAATTATTTAGCTGATTATTCTATTATTAAAGGTGATATTGATGTTAATGGACAAATTACTTCTGATGATGTTATGAAGTCTTTAGAGGTGGCTATTAAGTCAAAAAAGAATAATGGTAAAGAATTAGTTACGGTATTACCAATTGATTTTAAGATTGATGAGAGAGTTACAGTTAAAGATCCTGTTGGGATGAATGGAAAAGTTTTAAGTAATCGCTCAATTGCCGTTAGTGTACCTAAGAAAAATGCTTATTCAGTTTTGAGTTTGCTTGAAAAAATTGGCATTGAGGTTGTAGATATAAGCTTAAATAATATTGGAGATTTATACTCGTTTAAAAATAAAGATTTTGATAAAAAGTTATGTGCGATTATAAATATAGGAGCTGAAACTACTACTTCATCTATTTATAATAAAGGTGTGGTTGTACGTAGTTCTATAATTAATCAAGGTGGTAAAAATATTGATCATGATATATCATATATGTATAAAATTGATATGGAAACTGCTAGAAAAGTTAAACATAGTTTTGGAATAGCTAGTCATAGTAAAGCAAGTTCTTCGAATACAATTGAACTTACTAATAAAAATAATGAAAGTATTAAAGTTAATCAAACAGAACTTTCTAAGATTATTGAATCAAGGGTTGAAGAAATGCTTAATTTAGCAAAAAATGATTTAAATACCTTGACAAGAAAGAAAATTGATTATATCATTATAACAGGTGGTACTAGCAATATGGCAGGGTTTGAATATGTTGCTAGTAGTGTATTTGGTAAAGAAGTTAATATCGGAAACATTAAAATGATTGGAGTACGTAATAATAAATATTCCTCTTGTGTAGGAAATATTGTTTACTTCATTAGCAAATTAAAATTAAAAGAGAAAAATTATACGATGGTTGATGATGACGAAATGGGAGATTATGCTTTAAGTGGCAATAAGTCATCTGATTCAGTATTAGGAAAAATTTTTGGATATTTCTTTAATGAATAGGGAGGATTATTATGTTTGGATTAGAAATGAATCAAATTGCAAAAATTAAAGTTATAGGAATCGGTGGTGGTGGTGGAAACGCTGTTAACCGAATGATAGAATCAGGTGTGAAAGGTGTCGAATTTATTGCCGCAAATACTGATTTACAGGTGTTAAATGTTTCAAAAGCACCAACTAAAATTCAAATTGGTGAGAATTTAACAGGTGGTCGTGGTGCCGGGGCAAAACCTGACATTGGACGTGAAGCTGCTTTAGAGAGTAAAGAAGAAATAAAAAAACATCTAGAAGGTGCAGACATGGTGTTTGTAACTTGTGGAATGGGTGGAGGTACTGGTACTGGTGCAGCTCCTGTAATTGCTTCTATTGCTCAAGAATTAGGTGCATTAACTGTTGGTATCGTTACTAAACCATTTTCTTTTGAAGGTCGCAAGAGAATGGATCAAGCTGT
>CACZQD010000135.1 GCA_902783215.1 uncultured Erysipelotrichaceae bacterium | reverse complement strand
TTTGATTATTTTCCTGTGAAGTAAATACATTCGTATTAAGTCCACTATCACTAGTATCTAATCCATAAACAATATCTTTAGTATTTAGTGATTTACTACTATCAAAATCTATAGTAATCAATTCTTCCTCATCATCTTTTTCTATTTCTTTTTCTTTCGTTTCAGTCTTCTCTTTCTTTACTTCATCTTTACTAAGTACTTTATCATAAACCAAATATCCACCCAATCCTAATACTATTATTACTAGTATAATAATAAATACATTCTTTTTCATTTAAATCTCCTACCTTTCATAATTATTATAACACACAAATAATTAATTTTATTAAAATAGTTAAATTATTTATGATGATAGTGTAAAGAGAGTGTAAATAATTAAATATTTATGTACTCTATAGACATCCTGTTAAATCATATGAACTTTAGTTTATAAGTGTTATATTATTTATTATATTTTTTTACTTTACCATCTTTATCTAAGTATTCATCAATATACTCATCAGAATAGCCATTATTATCTAGTATTTCTCCATAATTTAATAATTCATCAAGTAGATTATCTTGTAAAAATTTTGTCCAATTTTTTTGATAATTACCATCATTACCACTATATCTATTTTTTAGAAAAGATACATATTCATCTAAAGACTCTTTATCAACTTCTCTTAATTCTGGTAATACTGATTCATGAGCTTCATCTACTTTATTTAAAAAGAAAAAGACTGGATAGTTACCAATTAAATCATAGTTATAAATAACTGCTTGAGCATTTGGAAATTCAGGAATCTTATCATATGGTCTTAGATATATTTTTTCTTCCATAACTGGAATTTGAATACCAGAAATTAATTCTTTAAATATTCCATCTTCTTCATATACAATAAAATCACTAAACTTATACATACCTGCTATCTCAGCATTTATAAATACGCTATAATCCTTTTTCATTTTTGATGTATTTTCATTATAATCTATTCTATATGCTGTAACTGAATATAATTTTTTATTCATACCTAACCCTCCTATTCATACTATAGCACATTTCACATATAAAAAGCAAAGAATTATTATTTTCCTTGCCATGTTCTAACAATATCTGCATTTGAACTATGTGGTTCTGGATTTGGTAGTGGCATTTTTACAATCATTGGAATTTTAAATGCTTTACCAAAGGCAACACATGTTCCTGGTTGCAATGATTTTTGTTTTTCCATAATTTCACTACTCATATTTGGTAACATCTTTTTAATATATTCTAAATCTCTTGGATGTGTCATTTTTAATATTAGGAAGTTAATACATTGAGCAATTACGGTCTCAGAAAGTTCTACTGGACGTTGAGAAATTAAGTTCATAATCATACCAAATTTTCTTCCTTCTTTTGCAATTCGTTCAAATATATTATATCCAAGTAGGAATACATCATTATCTTGTTGAACATATCTATGTGCTTCTTCTAGTACTAAATGAAATGGTATTGATGCTCTTGTTGGTAATTCTTTAGTAAAATTAAACAACATTTTAGCAAATATTTTAACGACTGTTTTAGCTAATCTATCATCTAAATCTTCTAAGTTAAAATTAACAATTTGAGCTTTACGTCCATCTTTAGCTGTTACTAGTGATGCAACAAAGTTATTTCTTGTAATATATTCAGGATATTTAAAAAAGTCTGCATTTTCAGAAATAGCTAATGAATGAAGTCTTACTTTTAACATAATGGCATCATTATACATTTTTTCATTTCGAAGTAAGCCTTCTGAGATTAAAGTAAACTCTAGTGCTTTTTCTAAGTCATCTAAAGTAAAGAAATGATCATTAGTTGGCTCTAATTTTTCTAATTCTGGTTTGATAAAACTAGTTATATAATCAGTTATCAAAACACTTTCTACAAATGTTCCAGATGTTGTATTAATCTCAAAACATTCTCTAAATTTACGAGTATATCCAAGTCCTCTTACAGGAGCATTAAGATTAAATTGTTCTGTAGAACAACTTGATATAATCGAAAATATATCGTTTCTTTTACTTGATGATGTCTGATTAGTATACATAATATCCATAATTGCTTTAGCAATTAAATGATTTTGATATTCAACACTAATATCATCTTTAGTAGAGAATATTCTTACTAATTTTAACATTCTTTCAATTATAGTTAATTGAGAATGAGAATCCGCTTCTAAAAGTAGTGCATAATCATCTACACTTAGCAACCATAAAGGAATACTTAATATTTCTCCTTCTGTTTGTTGTTTATTTGTCGTATAAAATTTAAATTGATAATTAGGATTAACTTCATTTAATTTTCCAAAAGCAGTGTGATACTCTCCATATGCATCAAAAATCATATAATTTGCACGATATGGTTGAAAATTTGGATTATAGAAAATACTTTGAACAAATGAAGCAACTGTATACGATTTACCACTTCCGGTATTACCAAATATAGCTAAGTGATTACTACACAAATCATTTATATCAATATATACTGGCTTATCATCGTATAATGGACAGACTCCTAACTTGAACATTCCTGGACTTTCCACACCCATAATAACTTTTAATTCTTCATCGTTTATCAAACGTACATTGGCAGCCATTGTTGGTTTTCTTAAAACTCCTCCAATAAAATGGCCATCTTTTATTTCACCTAAAAAATGAAGTTTAATTATTTCTTTAGAAACATCTTCCACTTCACCTAATATTTTTTTATTATCATCTTCAAAGATAACATGCATATTCATTAAATTTTGAGCAACCGGAGTTCCTTCTGGAATTTCAATATGCGCAATATTATCGCTAATATACACTATTTTCCCAAACATTTAATCACACCCTTATATTAATTCTTTTATTTGCTTTTTTATATTCTCATCAATATTTTCAATCAATTCATTTATTTTTTTTCCATTTGAAACCATATGTAATTTATCTTCATAATTATCCAATTTAGCTAAAATATCTTTTAAGCTATTATGTATCGCATTACGACTTACTTTATAATTATCAGCTATTTCTTGTAATGATAAATTATCAAAATAATAATCTTCAAAATATGATTGTTGTTTGCTAGTTAATAATTTACCATAATAATCATAAAGAATTGTATATTTTAAATTCATGATAAAATACCTCACATATCTTTAAATAGACCATAAATATATTTTTCAATATCAAATACTTTTAAATCTTCTTTTTTTTCACCTAATCCAACATATTTAACCGGAATATCTACACTTTCTTTGATAGCTAAGACAATGCCACCTTTAGCAGTACCATCTAGTTTAGTTAGTACAATACCAGTTATATCAGTTATGCTTTTAAAACTTTTGGCTTGGCTAATACCGTTTTGACCAGTTGTTGCATCAATAACAAGTAGAGTTTCATTTGGTGCGTTAGGTATAATTTTTTTAACTACTCTGTTAATTTTAGCTAATTCATTCATTAAATTATCTTTATTCTGTAATCTTCCAGCTGTATCAATTAATACAACATCATAATTTTCATTCTTAGCAATATTTAATCCATCATAAATAACACTTGCAGGATCGCTGTTTTCTTTATAAACTACTTTTGAATCTGTCGTATCAGCCCACTCTTTAATCTGTTCAATTGCACCTGCTCTAAAAGTATCACCAGCAATCATCATAACTTTTTTGCCATTCGTACTCATTAAGTGAGCAATCTTACCAATTGTGGTAGTTTTACCTACTCCATTAACACCAACAAACAAGATAACTGTTGGACCATCATTACTATAATTAATCTTATTGACAACTATCTGATTATTTACATATATAATAAACATTTCATCAATAATAATTTCTTTTAACTCTTCACTACTTTCAATATTTTCCTTTTTAACACGTTTTTTTAAACGATCAATAAAATCCATAACTGTATTCACACCAATATCAGCCATGATCAGTATTTCTTCTAGTTCATCGAAGTATTCATCTGTTACTTTTTTATACTTTCCATTTAATAAAGAAATTTTATCTTTAAAATAATTACGTGTTTTTTCTAACCCCTCATCATACTTTTCGACATCTACTTGTTCTTTTTTATTGAATATGTTTTTAAATTTATCAAAAAGTCCCATTTACTCACACTTTCCCTTTCCGGGTTTATCCCCTGCTACATAGGTTTGACCAACTAAACTGCATGAAGATTTAGTCATTGAATCAGTTAAATATCCTCCAAAGATTTTTAAAAGTGCGACAATAACCACACTTATAATAGAAATAATCAATAAATATTCTACTAAAGCTTGTCCATGACGATTTAGTTTCATCATTAATCACCTATCCTGTAATAATTTTATAATATTTCCATTAGTTTGTCAATCGAATTTATGGTTTTCTCTAACTTTTGTCAAGACATCGTGACCCCTTAGGTAAAATTTAGTAATTTTCTAGCGATGTAGAATTTTTTTAAGGTTGGTAACAATCAAACACAAAAAAGTGTTTGATTGTATAACCATTATAAAATACATGCAA
>CACZQD010000134.1 GCA_902783215.1 uncultured Erysipelotrichaceae bacterium | reverse complement strand
TCATAACATCATCCTCCTAGATTAATTTTATCAAATTTTGTACAACTTGACTTATCTAGTTTTTATTATAAGAGTCTTTCTAATCACTTTACCCCTTCACTTATATAATTCGATAAAACTTCTTTATTTCCTTCTTAAACATAAAAAAAAGAAGAGAATTTATCTCTTCATGGTTTTTATCATTTGTTTTGGTCTAATATACTCAATTTCTTCTGATAGATCATTACCCCATTCAAATGTTTTTATATTGTTGTCTTCAACTAAATTAACTTCATTTGTCTTTTTTTGTTCAAGAATACCTTCTTCTAATACATTTTCTTTAACTACCACTTTTTCTAAGTAACCTTTTTCTAACATTTTGTTCTTTTCTTTTTCATAATACTTATCAAATTTATTTAAATTATATATAGATGATACTATATTATAAACAGGTAATAAAAATTTTAATGTATTAATAGCTGTTTCTTTAAAACCAACTTTTCTAGGCTTTTCAGTTTCTATATATTTATCCTTATATAATTCATTATTTAATTTAATGTTTAATTGTGATTGCGCAATAAATGTTATAATAACTGTAATTGCATAACTATATCCTAATAGCATACTAACCTCCCTGACAAGCAATATTCTATCATATTTTTTTATTTATTTCAAATTAAAAAAACATCTGAAAACAGATGTTATATCCATACACTAAATAATATTGCGCATACAGCAAGTACTAGTCCAATTACCCAAAAAAGTTTAACTATATCTTTCTCATGCCATCCTAGTTTTTCTAAATGATGATGATATGGTGTCATTAAAAATACTTTTTTGTGTAAAAAAACCATTGAGAATATTTGAATTATACATACTAGTGTTTCAAATATAAATACTCCCATTACTATTATAAATGTTATCTCATGTTTTGTTATAATTGCAATTGCTGCTAAAGAAGCTCCTAGCGCAAGTGATCCAGTATCACCCATAAAAACTTTTGCAGGATATGTATTAAATATTAAAAATCCTAATAATGCACCAAAAATTATAAAACATAGTATTGCTATATCAGCAGTCCCTTCAATTGCACCAGCATTCCAACTGATAAGTCCAAATGTTAAAAAAGCTAAAGCAGATAAACCACCAGCTAGTCCATCTAATCCATCGGTAATATTAACTGCATTACTACTAGCTAACATCATAAATAATATAAACACAATATAGAACCAACCCATATTAATGGTTATTCCTAATGTATGTATATTAAGAGATGATGAAGCTCCACTTTTCATATATATTATAAAAAAGGCTAAAGCTATTATTGATTGTAGAATAAGTTTTTTTACTTCTGTAAGTCCTATATTATTTTTCCTTTTAATTATCAGAAAATCATCAATAAATCCTATTAAAGCATATCCAATAAAGACAAATAATACAATCAATAAATTAGTTGAAAAATCGATTTTTTTCAGCAATAATAGTATTAATACAGCCAGTAATGTTGGAATAATAAAGATAATCCCTCCCATTGTTGGTGTACCTGATTTATCTTTATGTTTTTTTGATAAATATGTACTTTCTACTTGTTTAATATTTATTTTTTTTAGTATTGGAATAAATATCAGTCCTGATATACCAGCTAATACAAGACCAATTGCTGCAGCTAATACTGCTTTTGTTAGTGTAAGCATTAAATCACCTTCCTATTACTTTTAATACTTCTTCTTGATCTGAAAAATGATATTTCTTATTACCAATTATTTGATAATCCTCATGTCCTTTTCCCAGTATCAATAGTATATCATTTTTTTCTAGCATTTGTATACCCTTTTTTATAGCAATTTTCCTATCTACCTCAATTTTATAGTTAAATGTGTCAAGTTTGTTTACAATATCATTTAAAATATCTTCTGATTTTTCAAAACGAGGATTATCACTAGTAAATATTACATAATTGGATAAAGATGTAGCTATCTTTCCCATAAGAGGTCTTTTTTCTTTATCACGATTACCTCCACATCCAACAATAGTAATTACCCGATCTGCCAACTTTGAAACACTTTTTATTATCTTATCTACAGCATCAGGTGTATGGGCATAATCAATAATTATTAAATTATTATTATATTTTATTTTATCCATTCTACCCGGTACATTGTTTATATTTTTGATAGATTTATATATTTTTTTATTTTTAATATTTAAACATTTTAATATAATAATTACACATATTATGTTATATATATTATGTTTTCCAACTAAGTTAGTTTTATACTTTCTTTTATTTAAAATGAACTTAGAACCATTGATATCTATTTTATAATCAATTAACTGATAATCACTTTTTTTCATACCATAAGTAATCATATTATCTGTTTTAAAGTATTTATAATACGAAGAATCTTTATTAACTATACCTATTCCATCTTTATTTAACATATGAAATAATTTTTGTTTTGCTAAACAATAGTTTTCCATTGTCTTATGATAATCTAAATGGTCTTGAGTTAAATTAGTAAAAATAGCATAACTAAATTTTAAAGTATCAACTCTACCATATGAAAGGCCTTGACTACTTACTTCCATTACAACATATTCACAATCACGACAATCAAGTAATAAATTATATAATTGAACTAAATTCGGTGTTGTATTATCAAGCGAATAATGATTACCATTTTTATAAAAACCTAGTGTTCCTATATATGCACATTTAATTCCCAATTGATTTAGTACTTGGTAAATTAAATAACTAGTTGTTGTCTTTCCATTAGTTCCTGTAATACCAATTAATTTTATATGTTTTATTTTTGGATAGTAATATCTTGTTAAATAATCTCTTAAATATTTTTTTGTGTCCTTAACAATAGTACCATTACCATGTTCACAAATTATTTTCTTTGCTCCTTTTGTTATAGCATCTTCTATATAATCATGACCATCTTTTAAAATTCCTTTAATAGCAATAAAAGTATCTCCTTTTTTTATAAGTCTAGAATCTGTTTTAAACATTAAAAAACACCTCATATTATTTTATGAGGTGAATTCTATACTGTTACTTTATCAATTATACTCAAAACACATTCTTTATCATTAAAAGGTATACGCTTATCTTTAATTATAATACTCGTTTCATGTCCTTTCCCTAAGATGAGTAATATATCATTTTCTTTTAGTAAATTTAAGCCTTTTTTTATAGCTTTTCCCCGATCCATACATATTTCAAAATTTTTTCTTTCAATTCCTTTTACCATATCAGCTACAATATGATCAAATTCTTCATCATGAAGATCATCCATAGTTACAATAGAATAATCAGAATTTAGAGTTGCTAAAGAAAGCATAATAGGTCTTTTTAATCTATCTCTATCACCAGTACATCCAAATATTGTATATATTTTCCCTTTAGCTATTTCCTTTACTGTATTATAGATATTTTCCATCGCATCAGGTGTATGAGCATAATCAATAATAATTGAATTGCTTTTATATTTTATAGTATCCATTCTTCCATTTGGTGACTTTAATTTTGGAATAACACTTTCAATTTTTTCTTTAGAAATATTTAATAAATCCAAAATAATTACTAGTCCTAAAACATTATAAATATTATATTTACCTATTAAAGGACTTTTAATACTAAATAATTGATCACCTTTTTTTATATCAAAAGAAGTACCTGAGTTATTTAAATGATATTTAACTACTTGATAATCACTATCATTAAATCCATAAGTTAGATATTTACCTACTTTAAAATAATTACAATATTCATCATCAATATTAACGATTCCAATACCATTTTCTTTTAACTTATAAAATAGTTTTTGTTTTGCTAAAGCATAATTATCCATTGTTTTATGATAATCTAAATGATCTTCAGTTAAATTAGTAAACAATGCATAATCAAAAGGAATACCCTCTAATCTTTGATATGCTAATCCCTGGCTGCTAACTTCTAAAACAATATATTTAAATCCATTATCATAAGCATTAATAATCATTTCATATAAATCACAAACATCTGCTGACGTATTAGGTAAATCTGCTTCCAATTTATCTAAATAATATCCTATAGTACCAATATACGCACACTTAATTCCCATTTTATTTAAAGCTTCATAAATTAAAAAAGATGTTGTTGTTTTTCCATTTGTACCAGTTATACCAATTATTGTCATTTCATTTAAATACTTATTATAATTATCAACTAAGTACTTATTTAAATATGCCCTAGTATCAGATACATTTAACGTTTCAACGCTATATTTACCTTCCTTACATATTATTTTACTCGCTCCATTTTCAATCGCACTTAAAATGTAATCGCTACCATTACTACTAATACCATCTAAAGCAATAAAAGTATCTCCCGGCTTTATTTTTCGAGAATCACT
>CACZQD010000133.1 GCA_902783215.1 uncultured Erysipelotrichaceae bacterium | reverse complement strand
TCCATTTACATCGCATTCAGGTGTATCTACATCTACACTTGTTATTAAAGCATCATAATTACCATCGTTTACAATATCAAAGGTAAAACTAATCGAATCTCCCGGTGTAGTAAATGACACATCATAATTTTCTATTTGTGTTGGATTATTTTCATTTATTGTTGGCTGACCATTGTTAAGTACTTTTGAAGTTCCATTAGTAGTTATTGTTGATACATTTTGAAAATGTATATCCCATTTTGAATGCCTTCCTACTGATTTTCCTGTTATATTTAATTGACCTGTAAATGCTGAATAAACAAGACCTATTAAAGCTACTACAGCAAATGATATAATTCCTACTGTTATTATTTTACTCTCTTTTCTATTTAACATTTTATATCACCTCAAAGAATGATAAAACTCGTATATTAAAAAATAAATACAGTTCTTATCTTCTGTATTTATTATATCATCTACCCCCCCCCCATGTGTCAAGAGGATTTTGCTATTTTCTTATTATTTTTTCTTATTATTTTTGTAAACTATACTTTATGATAATCTAATCTTAACTTATCTGCAATTGTTACAATAAATTCACTATTAGTTGGTTTAGCTTTATCGATGTCTACAGAATGACCAAATATCTCTTCCATTAAATCCCAATCCCCACGATTCCAACTAACTTCGATAGCGTGACGAATTGCTCTTTCAACACGTGATACCGTTGTATCAAATTTTAAAGCTAATTCTGGATACAATTCCTTTGTTATACCTCCAATTGTTTCTGGATGTTCAAAAATTATTTCAACACCTTCACGAATATATTGATACCCTTTAATATGTGAAGGTATTCCAAGTTCGTGTAGTATCTTGGTAATTGATACTTGTATTTTATTATGGTGTAGATCTAAACTTTTAGTTTCTTTTATATTGTTTAAATCTAGTATTCTTTTTTCTAAATCACTAAAGTCAAATGGTTTCAACAAGTAATATTTAACTCCTAATTCTGATACTTGTCTTATTACTTCTGGAGCATTATAACTAGTTAATACAACTATCTTTTTTTCTATATTTTTCTCTTTCATCTCCTCTAGAACTTTTATACCATCTTTATTTGGCATAATAAGATCTAATACTATAACATCATAATCAGATCTTTTTTCAATTATTTCTAATCCTTCTACTCCATCTCTAGCTTCATATACTATATCAATTGTTTTACTTCCTTTAAAGTACTCTTTTACTGCCTCAATTAACTGCTTATTATCATCAATCATTACTACTCTAGTCTTTTCCATTTCTATTCCTCCTATCATTTGTACAACTATTATACAACAATAATCATCATACTTTCTAGAGTATATATTAGCTAGTTTTGTCAAGTTTTGTCGAAAAACATAGAAAAAAGTCGTTAACCATTAACAACTTTAATCATTTTATCTACTTCATCAATCTTAGTAGAAGCCCCACCTATCATAAAACCATCAATATTATTTATACTGTTTAATGATTCAATGTTTGATGCATTAACGCTCCCACCGTATACCACTTTAACACTAATACCATATCTTTCTTTAATTGAATTTTTAATAAATTCAACTGTTTTAGATATTTCTTCATTAGTAGGTACTTTACCTGTTCCTATGGCCCATACTGGTTCATAAGCTATTATTAAATTATCCGAATTAATCTTTTTATTATCAAACAAATCTATAATTATTTGACTAAGTAATTTTTCTTCTGTATTCCCTTTTTCATAATCTTCTAGTAATTCACCAATACATAATATAACTTTTAAGTCATTTTCTAAAGCTATTTTAACTTTTTCATTTATAACATTATCTGTTTCTTGAAAGTAAGTTCTTCGCTCACTGTGTCCAATAACAGTATACGAAATACCCATCTTTTTAGCATGACGAGCAGAAACTTCACCTGTATAAGCTCCGTCATTAATTGAATAAATATTTTGTAAAGATATTTTTTGGTATCGTGTTAAAAAATAGGGAATATACATCATCTCTGGACATACTATTACGTTATCTGGTAATGATGGAATTTCATTTAAATAATTCTTAACATCACTTATATCCATATACATCTTCATATTAAAAATCATTAATTTATTTTCCATGAAAACCTCTCCTAACTACATCTTTTGCTTTATCAAAAAATGATCTACTCTCATTATCTTCTCTACCTTCCAATGCTATTTTATAAACATCTATAACTCTTTCAGCATAGTATTTAGATGAATAACTATCAGAATTAACACGAGCTTGGTTACCTAATTCAATACATAAATCTTTATTATCAATTAGCTTTTCCATAACACTACGATATCCTTTTTTATCTTTAAACAAATATCCATTCAAATCGTTAATAATAATTGTATTAAATGCCTCATCATCTAAAGCAACAACTGGTAAAGATGCAGCCATAGCTTCAACAACAGTTAAACCTTGAGTTTCAGTATGTGAAGCTGTTGTAAAAACATCAGCAACATTATAATAATCGGTTATTTCTCTCCAAGGTACTTTCCCCGTAAAAATTACATTATCTTGAATTTTTAATTTTTTAGATAAATTCATTAACTGCTCTCGATCAGGTCCATCTCCAACAATTAATAATTTAGCTTTCTTATTTTTATGAACTAAAGATACGTGATTTTCAATTAAGAAGTCTATACTTTTTTCTTCTGCAATTCTACCTACGAATAATATAATAAAATCATCTTTTTCAATGTGATACTTCATTCTTATAACATCTTGATTGTGTTTATCACTATTTTCTGTGTAGAAGTGTTCAATCTCAATACCTGTTGGAATTATATGAACATTACGATCAAATTTATATTTTTCTTTAAATAAATCATAAGTCTTTTTAGTAGGTACAATCAACTCTTTAGTCGTTTTATCACAATAAAACTTTGTAATATATTCTACTATTTTTTTACCAGGTTTATCAAAATAACCTTTCGTAATATAATGAATATAATCTTCATACATCGTATGATATGTATGCACAAGAGGTATATCTAACTGTTTTGCCATAATACGAGCGAATGTACCAATACCAAATTCAGTATGTGAATGAATAATATCTAAATTCCATTCTTTAATCTTATTAACTGCTTTAATAGGATATATTCCACTCAAACGATAATCATAAATACCTGTTGGTATACCCGGTATTCGAATAATTCGATCACTATTTTCAAAATCATATGATAATTCATCTGGATTAACAGTCACAATAAAAACCTTATGCCCTAATTTTCTTAAAGCATTCTCAAGCATTAATATACTAGTAGCTACCCCATTAATATGTGGACTATAAGTATCTGTAAATATTCCAATACGCACTATTTCACCCTCTTTATATTCATTGCAATTGCTCCAACAATTAAACCAAAATAGTAAGTTATAAATCGCCATATAAGCATTGCAGCAGATAAAACACTACCCTTAACAAAGAATCCATAAAACTGACTAAATCCAAATTCTAAACCACCCGTTCCACCAGGAATAGGAACAAAAGATCCAATAAGCATTACATATGCTGATGTGATAACTGCTTCAAAAGCATTCATACTACTCATATCACCCATTGCATATAAAACAAATAATGGCACAGAATAAAGACATATTAAAGCTATAAAATTAAGTAATATAGTAAACAAAAACATCTTCTTATCTTTTAATAATATTTTCGCATTTTCATGGAAATTATTAATATATTCATTCCAATTAGCAAGTGTTTTTTCTTTATCTTTTACTATTTTTAATCTAGTTAATAAACGAATAGTTATATTAATAATCTTTTTATTAATCTTTTTAGCAAATGATACTATAAATAATACTATTATAACAATTGTATTAATAATAAAACCTAAAACAATTAGCTTAGCTAACAAATGATTTTTAGGAAAAATACCTAATATATAATTACTAAAAAGAGCAATTAAACCTAAAAGAACTAAAGCAATTTGATAAACAATAAAATTTTGAACAATAATACCTGTACCAACATCCGGTTTAATCCCACATTTATTTAAGAAGTATACTTGATAAGGTTGTCCACCTGTTGCAAAAGGTGTAATTGCATTCATAAACTGTGTACGCATGGTAAGCAACAAACTATTAGAATATTTATAATCTTTTTTTATTTGTTTTGAAAAAATATGAATAGCCCATGATCTTAAAAGCCAAAATATAATAACCATTAAAAATGCAACAATTAACCAACTTAACTTCATAGTTAACAATTGATGTATTGTTTCATTAAAATTATCCTTTAAGGCAAAAAATAGAACTAAAATGGTTACTATAGCAAGAACAACATAATTAACAATTTTTTTCATTTTACTTCCTATCTTGAATACATTCTATTCCCGGTAGTTTTTTGCCTTCAAGTAATTCCAACGATGCTCCACCACCCGTAGAAATATGAGTAAAAGCATCTTTATATCCAAAATTAATAGCTGCAGCAGCTGTATCACCACCACCAATAATGGTATCACAATCACATTTACTTAAAATATATAATAACTCTTTTGTACCATTCGAAAACTTATCAATTTCAGAATATCCAACAGGTCCATTCCATACAACAACCTTACTTTTTTCTAAATACTCTTTAAATAACATTACTGTCTTCAATCCAATATCTAATCCTATTTCATCAGATTTAATATCAGATACACTAGTCTCAGTTACCTCTGTATCATCATTTATATCTTTACCATTCACACTATCAACTGGTAAGATTATTTTATCAGAATACTCATCCATCATTTTTTTACAAAAGTCTAATGATTCGCTATCTAAAAGTGACTTACCAATATTATACCCTTTAGCTTTCAAAAAAGTATAGGCCATTCCTCCACCAATAAGTAAGTAATCACATTTAGTAACTAAATTTTCAATAACGCCTATTTTATCACTAACTTTAGAACCACCTAAAATAACTGTAAAAGGTATTTTAGGATTATCAATTGCAATACTCAAATTATTTAATTCTTTTTCAATTAAAAATCCAATACCACTATCTAAATTACTAGCAATACCAACATTAGAAGCATGAGCTCTATGAGCAGTACCAAAAGCATCATTAATAAAAATATCACCTAAACTAGCCCAATACTTACCTAACTCTGGATCATTACCAGACTCTTTTTTACCATCTAAATCTTCATAACGAGTATTTTGAACAAGTAGAACCTCTCCACTACTTAAATTAGCAACTTCATTATCAAGTAAATCTCCTCTTGTCTCATCAACAAATATAACTTCCTTACCAAGAAGTTCACTTAATCTAAAAGATACAGGTTCTAAAGAATTCTTAGCCTTATCACTTTCCTCTTTAATACGACCTAAATGAGATAAAAGAATCACACTCGCTCCATTATCTAAACAATAATTAATAGTTTTTAATGACTCTCTAATCCTATTATCATCAGTAATTTCTCCATCTTTAATAGGAACATTAAAATCAACCCTAATAATTACTTTCTTATCCTTTAAATCAAAATCTCTAACTGTTTTCTTCATATTCATCACCATCTGTATTAATTTTACCATAAATTTACATTAAAAGCTAGTATGAAAAAAAGTTGTAATAAATACAACTCTTATTTATATTTTAAATTTGTACGGATTATCTTTAGTACCATCGCCTGATACAATCTTAACTTCTGGTTTTAAATAAACTACTGGGCGAACACCTTCCATCTGTCGGACGTCATCGCTAAAGACATTACCACCTATAAGGATGAAAAACACATATCCATAATGTGCAGCAATAGGAGAAACTGTCCACCACTGATACGGTGATTTGTATAACCACCCTAAACTTGGATTACCTCCCCATCCACTATAACAACTATGACCATCACTATAACAAACATTATCTATTCCTTTTCCATATGTATATGTATAATCAGAAGGATATATTAAACTAACATTCTTTATATCATTTAAACTTCTAGTTCCCCCTTTAGGTCTATCTATTCCTCTCTCCCAAAAATACATATCTTCGGCTGTTCCTACGTTTTCCCATTCTAAATATTTTGCTCCTCCTAAATATGTCTTGGCTGGAGAAATCATCTCTTTTGCTACACTACTTAAACCTGTATAGTAATCACCATTTAAATATATATTTAATGTAGAAGTCTTCCAGTCATTCACATAATTTGAATCCCATTCCCTATTCTCTGATAGCAATTCATCTTTGATTATCTTTATTCTTGGAGATGTATTTCCATTTCCATCTTCTACAGTAAAGACTCCAATAATCCTCCAAGTTTCTCCATTAAATTCAACATAATTATATGGATCATTTCCTATATATCTATAATCTGTTAACGCTCCTGTTTGTGCTGTTTCTGGATGTTCAAAGGTATACATTTGATGTGATGCATCACTACCACTTTCATATTCATTCACAGAAACAGGATTAGATTTTGCTAATAATTTATCTACAGCTGTAGCACTTGTTTTTTTTTCTTTCCTTACAACTATCAACTAACTCATATTCATAATCACTATCTTTATAACTTACCTGCATTATTTTAGCTAGTAATTTATTATCTTTAGATACAACTGTATCTTCATCAATGTAGTTATTATCTATTAAAGTATTAACATCTATACAAAAAACATTTTTATTATTTTCTGGATAATCATCCTTATTATCATTCATATAGTCTTTTGTAGCACTCTTTAAAAGCGAAAATGTATTTTCATCTATTTTATCTTGACTACGTTTAAAATGATTTAATATCGTAGTATAAGATATTAAAAATATGATTGCTATTAAAACTACTACACCTAATACTTCTACTAGTGTGAAACCTTTTTTATTCTTCATTTTCTACCTCTTTATATTCTTTACACTTATTATTTAATTCTTCAATTAATTTATCAGCTTCTTCAAAATCTTTAGGTCTAGCACCACTTGCCATTGAATGACCACCACCACTATAGTGAGATGCTATTTCATTTATGATTGGACCTCTTGATCTAATTGATGTTCTAATATTATCATTTTGTTTATCTTCAACACATATAACCCATACTAATAATTCTTCAACATTTTGTAAGCTATTAACTACATTTGTTACTGATGCTGCGTCTGTTTTTAGCTGGTCAAGTTCATCACCAGTTACTTTTAAATATCCTAAATTATTATCTGTAATAATCATATTATTTACAACATAACCCTGTAATTTTAAGTCTTCAATACTTCTAGAATAAATCAAACTATA
>CACZQD010000132.1 GCA_902783215.1 uncultured Erysipelotrichaceae bacterium | reverse complement strand
TGTTCCTGTAAGTTATGTCCTTCACCAGGAATATAAGCTGTTACTTCCATATTATTAGATAATCTAACACGAGCATATTTTCTTAAAGCTGAGTTAGGTTTCTTAGGTGTCATTGTTCCAACACGAGTACACACACCACGTTTTTGTGGAGACATTTGGTTAGTTTGTTTTTTATCTTTACTGTTATAACCAATGTTTAAAACAGGTGATTTACTTTTCTTAGTTTTACTTTTTCTTCTTTTTCTAACTAATTGATTAACTGTTGGCATTATATCCTCCTTTCCACACCTCCAGGTGTTTCTTTTTTTACTTAATTAAAGATTTGCAAGTGCAAATCCCAATTAAATGCATTGATAATATAACATTTTATTATACATTTGTCAATAGTTTTTAAAAGTTTTTTTGACTAAGTGTAAAGTCTAATTTTCAATTAGAATATTATTTGCAGCCATTTTATTTATAACCATATTTAATTCATCTAAATTATCTAATCCAATCAGATAATTACTTTCTTCTTTTCTAATCGCAAAATCACTTTTATTTAAAGCATTAACAAGCAAATAATATTTAGTATTATTAATGATAATATCTGTAATTTTAAAATAATCCTGGTTATTATCTAATTTTATAAACTCTACTTCATTCATTTTATCAATTCCTTTTGCTTAGAATTCTTTTTTATTTTTTGAGCAGCAAATAAAGAATTACTAGCTCCCCAAATTTTTAAAGAAGCTTTACCATTACTATCCACATACTTGTTCTTAATTAAGTAATCATTAAGATTATCATAGCCCATACTATTTACCATTTTTAATAGACTATCATATGTTGCTATATAATGAAAAGTATATAAATAGTTATCATCTAATTCTTTTATTTTAGCATAATCACTTATTTTATAATGATAATCTCTTTTTCCATTTACCATTGTATAATTATTCATTTTATATTTTTTTAGTAATTGAAACAATCTTTGTCTTTCGTATGTATTAATATCAATAGCCGTAATTCCATAGTTTTCATATATTTGAGAATAGTTTTCCATAATTAAATTAATATCTAACTCTTTTGTATTACTAGATGAAATAGTTTCTGTTTGACTAGTTTTTGATGATTTAGTTTTAACAGGTTTATTTGAATTACAACCAGATAAACTAATAGACATGATTGTACTTAATAATATTGGTAAAGAAACTTTTAATGTGACTTTTTTTAAATTAAACATCTTTTTTACCTTTTTTTCTCTTCCAATACTATTTAAAACTAAATTTTCATATATTTTGTCTTCATTCATAATCTTACCTCTTAAAGTGATTTACCTTTTTCAATACCAATTTCAGAATTATTATTAATTTGCATTCCTAGATCATAACCTTTTTTAAAATTAAATTGAATATCTGATAATAACTGCATAATATTTGTCTGATAATACAACTTTGTCATAAATGGCTGTAATTTATTTAAGCCATTATTTATATCTCCTAAAATACAATAATCTAAAATATCTTGTAAGTTCTGTTTCCCCTCTTTTGTTGTTATATAATTAATCAAAGCATTCTCAATTTGAGCATCATCAATAAATAAATTTGGTATTATAGCGCCACTGTTTTCTTTTTCCGCACCTTTTTTTAATAATTGTGTTAATGATGGAGATATACTTTTTATTAAAGCTTTTGATTCATAATGCCCTGCATTATTAACTAAATAATGACGAAAATCAAAATACATATTCATAAGATCAGATCTCATCCATTCCTGCTCTTTAGGCAACAAATCTATATATACAATAATATCCTTTTCAATATGATTAGATATAATCGTCTCAATTACTTTTCCCAAATTATTCGTTGATGAATCTCCACCCGCAACTTCATTTACAGTTACTTGATTACCTTCTTCTTGTAAAAATCCATTTTCATCAAAAGTAGTTAAATCTATTCCTTTGAAATTATGACGACTATTCTCACCCATTACTAAATTTATTATATCTGTAATTTCCGTCATATCTTTTGAAATATTACTATTACCTCTAATATAAACCATCTGTTTGTCGAAAATTTGAGTCAAACTATTAAATTGAGATACTATATCACCCTCACTGGAATATATTAAAACATTACTCCCTGCATTTTTAATAGCATCGATTAAAGTATTTGGTTTATTTGATATTTTAAGTGGATTAAATGAATTAAGACTACCTCCATCAAACAAATTGGTAAACTCTTTTGAATATTTTTGATTTGAATACTTTTTAGAATCAATTTCTAAATATGTCATGAAAGGATTAAACAAAGTTAAAGTAGTATCTGCATATTTATTCTGATCTTTAAAATATAAACGAGCATATGAATCTAGCATAATACCTCCACCTAAAGAATACCTTCCTAAGCTAAGCTTTTTACCTTTATTAACATATTTTTCTATTAATTTAATATTTTCATCACGTTGATGTTCATAATACTTGTATCCATTTGATAATTCTTTAATATCAAAATCTCCTACTTTACCATTATCATTAATTAATAATGAAGCTAAAGAATACCACATTTCATCACTACCAGTAATTTGATAAAGCAATGCATAGGAAATTGCCATAACATCTTCTTTCGATTCACCATCACAACACGTACTAACAATCCAATACTCATCACTATTTTCTAAAACAATAGCATCATAACCACTAGAATTAGTAGCAATTTCTTTAAAAGTTGAATCTAGTAATATACGATCATAATTAATTTTATATGGACTTTTACTTAATTTAGATATTTTATTATTAATAGAATCAATCCATTCATTAACTTCATCGGTTTTATCATCAATTAGATTAAATGATCCATCTGATTTAATAATATCTCGAACTTTTTTTCCTATTAAATACTGTTTATAATAAGAAAATTCAGCTTTTGATAATTTATTTTTTAAAGTATTTGTTATATCATTAGCAAGCTTATTAATAAATATATTACTCTTGGAACTTAAATCACTATTAGAATAACTATCATAACCTATATAAGAACTATAAGATGATTTATTATTTTTAGAATAATTAGATTTCCAATTACTTAAATTACTACTATGTTTTATTTTATTAGTAATTGACTGCTTTTTAATATTTGAATTACTATAATCTATTTTATGTTCATTAGGTATATTATTTATTATATTACTACTCATCTAATCATCTCTTAATCTATTAATGATAATGATATCACCTCAGCTAATTTTTGTCAACCAACTCGAACTTCATCATTTAAATTTTTCAAATATATATTATGATTGCTTTGAAGCATACTATCAATAATTTGTGGTACTAAATAATTATTAATAATTTTACTTATTTGTCGTGCTCCATATTCACGATACATACTTTTATCAATTATCTCATCAATAACATTACGACTAATTTTTATAATCATATCTGAATATTTTTTCTTTAATGAAACTAAACAATTTTGAGTAACTTTTTTAATACTTAATCTATCCAAATAATCAAAATATAAAATATTGTCAACTCTATTCATAAAAGATTTACCAAACTGTTCTCTTAGTTGGCTATTATTCTGATTATTAAATCCAATAGTTTTCATATCAAAACCAACATTAGTAGTCATAATAATAATACTATTTTTGAAACTAACTTCTTCTCCGGTTGCATCTTTTACTATGCCTTCATCTAATATTTGAAAAAATAAATCAATAATACTTATATGAGCTTTATCTATTTCATCTAAAACAACAATGGAAAAAGGATTACTTTTAACTTTAGATAAAACATTTTTATTATCATTATACCCTACATACCCAGCTGGAGAACCAATTATTTTACTAATAGAGTGTGCTTCACTATATTCACTCATATCTAATCTAATCACACTCTTTGATAAATATGATCCAAATATCTTAGCTAATTCTGTTTTACCTACTCCTGTAGGACCAGCAAACATAAATGAATGACATTTATTATCTTTTAAACCTAAAACTATTTGTTTATATATTTGTACTAATTGATCAATAACTTTATCTTGATTAATAATATGTTTTTTTAAATAATTATTTAATTGATCGATATTTTTAATTTTTTTATTATCAATTTGATAAAGAGGAATATTGGTCTTTCGACTAACAATTTTCATAATATCATCTTTTTTTATATTTCGATTATTATCTTTTTTATACAAATTAAGTTCCAATTTATTTATTTTATCCATTAATTTATTTTCTTCTATTTTTAAATTTTGCGCTTGTTCAAAATCATTATTTAAAATAGCTTTTTTCTTTTTTTCA
>CACZQD010000131.1 GCA_902783215.1 uncultured Erysipelotrichaceae bacterium | reverse complement strand
GATTCAATTGCATTTATAACAACTTCATTTTCTTTATATTTTTTAGCTATATTACTTCCTATTTCTACATGACTACCTTCAATTTCATGATCAATAGCCTTACCAATATCATGTAGTAATCCAGCTCTCTTAGCTAAATTAACATTCTCACCTAATTCAGCAGCCATAATACCAGCTAAATTGGCAACTTCTTTTGAATGAAGTAATGCATTTTGACCATAACTTGTTCTAAACTGTAGTTTACCAATTAATTCAATTAATCCAGGATCTACTTTAGTGATACCTAATTCGAATAATGCATTTTCTCCATATTCCAATATTTTAGCATTCATATCTTTAGCTGTTTTATCGTATACTTCCTCAATACGTGCGGGATGGATACGACCGTCTTTAATTAATGTATCAAGTGTTACTCTAGCTATTTCCCTACGAAGTGGATCAAAAGATGATAATACAATTGCCTCCGGAGTATCATCAATAATTAAATCAACTCCTGTAACAGCTTCAATAGTTCTAATATTACGTCCTTCACGGCCAATAATACGCCCCTTCATAGAGTCATCTGGTAAATTAACAACCGTAACAGTCTGTTCACTAGCTACATCAGATGAATACTTTTGCATACTTTCTACAATTAATTGTTTTGCTTTTTTATCTGCTTCTAATTTAGCTTGAGCTTCTCTATCCTTAATGTAAGAAGCTATTTCTAAATTCATTGCTTCTTCTACTTGTTTCATCACAAGTTCTTTTGCTTGTTCTTTTGAACATTTTGATATCTTTTCCAGTTTTTCAAGTTGTTCTTGTTTTATTTCCTCCACTTTTGCTTTTTCATCTTGAATTTCCTGATTTTTATCCTCTAACTTTTGCTCTTTTTCATCTAAATTTTTTTCTCTTTGTTGAAGATTTTTATCACGATTATTAATACTATCCTCGCGTGAATCTAATCTTTTCTCACTATTTCTTATTTCTTCTTTCTTTTCTTTTAATTCATCTTCAATATTTTTTCGATATTGATTTGATTCCTCTTTTGCCTCAGAAATATAATCTTTCTTTAACTTTTCTGCTTCATTTTTAGCATCCCTTATTATTTTTTCAGCTTTATTATTAGATGATTTATTTTTTATATTATTAAAAACAAATGTTATAATAATTCCTACAACAAGTCCAACAATGAGTAGCAAAATGGAGATCATTCCGTTATCCATATAATCCTCCATTTTCTATAAGTAGCTTTCACCACTCTAATTATATTTTAATAGGAAATGAAAAATATGTCAAGCACAATTAGAAATAATACATGAAAAAAAGCAAAATATAATATAACTATTCTGCCTTTCCAATTTCTAATTCATCACTATTATCATAAAATTTTCTAATTTTTGTTTCAATTTCTTTCATGATTTTTGGATTATTTTTTAACCAAGCTTTAACATTTTCTTTACCTTGTCCAACTTTTTCTCCATTATAAGAATACCATGCACCACTTTTTTCTAAAATACCTGATTGAGCTCCTAAATCAACAATTTCACCAGTTAATGAAACCCCTTCTCCATACATAATATCTACACTACAAGTTTTAAATGGAGGAGCCATCTTATTTTTAACAACTTTAATATTCGTTTTGTTACCATTGATATTACCACTATCTTTAATTTGTTCTCCACGTCTAATCTCTAAACGAACAGATGAATAGAACTTAAGAGCACGTCCACCTGGAGTAACCTCAGGATTACCAAACATAACTCCTACCTTTTCACGTAATTGATTGATAAAAATACAAACTGTATTTGTTTTATTAATGATACCCGATAATTTACGTAAAGCTTGACTCATCAAACGAGCTTGTAAACCAACATGAGAATCACCCATTTCTCCTTCAATTTCTGCCTGTGGCACAAGCGCAGCAACAGAATCAATAACAATAACACTAATCGCACCACTACGAACCAATGCTTCACATATTTCTAGTGCTTGTTCTCCATTATCTGGTTGTGAAAGTAATAAATCATTTATATTAACACCTAAATGAGATGCATAAACCGGATCAAGTGCATGTTCAGCATCAATAAACGCACATCTACCTCCATTTTTTTGAGCTTCTGCAATTGCATGAAGCGCAAAAGTAGTTTTACCACTTGATTCTGGACCATATATTTCAATAATCCTTCCCTTAGGATATCCTCCAATACCTAATGCCATATCAAGTGAAATAGATCCACTAGATATTACTTCTACTTTTTGGTGTTCTCGCTCACCAAGTTTCATAACAGCTCCTTTACCAAACTGTTTTTCTATATCTTTCATTACTTGTTCTAATGTTTTATCTGCCGATGTTTTTTCCATCTTATACCTCCTTATTACGACAATATAATTATATAATAAAAAAAGTATCTTGTCAATACTTTTATCGAACATTTGTATATATTTTCTGCATATATTTTTTTGCAACTTTTTAATTATTGTGTTATTCCATTTTACGTAGATGTAACTTACGACCAATCCCATCTGTGACTACGTATAAAATTATACCATAAAGAATATTTACTAAAATAGAATGATAAATCCCTTGTATTAATATATTAGATTTAAAATGCATATATCCTACCATACAAAGTATCATATAACTAACAACTTTAAATATAGCAATTATAACTATATTTAAAACATTAATATTAATCCAATTCATATTAATATAATTATAAATTATAATAATAGCTATACTAGCAATTAAAAAGGAAAAAGTATTAACAAATAAACTATCAGTATATATAATATCATAAAAAAAGCCAAATAGTGTTGCCATCATCATAAATTTAGGTTGCTTATTATTAAAATATGGATATAAAATCGTTAAAGACGTAATAGTAAACATTGGAACAAAAAGTGAATTATTACTTATTAAATTAGTAAATGCTCCTTCTAAAAAAAAGGAAACTATTAGTGTAGTAACAATCATAGACATTATTTAGCCTCTCTTTTAAGCACTGAAACTAAAGTAATATTATTAAAATCTACAGAAGGTTTTACCTGAACAACTTTAGTTAAATCATATTTATCCATTACTACTTTACTTACATTACCCAATAGTATTCCGGATGGAAAAGAATCACTTAATCCAGTTGTAACAACTTGAGATCCTTCTACAATTTCATCACTTTCACTAATACCCTCAATTAAATAACAACCACATTTTTTATCATAATTAGCAAGCAACCCATATACACTTTTATCACTTAAATTAACTTTAACAGATATTTTATTACTTAATTCATCTGTCGTTAATAATTTAACAGTACTAGTAAAATTACTGACTTTAATAACTTTCCCTACTAAACCTTCATTAACAACAACAGCCATCCCAGCTTTCACACCTTTTTTACTTCCTTTATCAATAGTTAGTGTGTTATACCAAGAATTAACATTTCGATTGGTTATAGAAGCATGAATATATGTATACTCAGAATTCACACTATCTAGTTCTAATTGTTTTTTCAAATTAGTTATCTCACTTTGTAATTCTCTAATTTCAGCTAAATAAGAATCAGATTTTGCAGCCTTATTTTTTAACTTTTTGTATTCTTTATACATTTTATTTTTTTCTTTATGATCTATAATTTTCTCTTTAGTAAATTTAAAAGGGATCGATGTAATTCTTACAACTAAAGTACCACTATCTTTAATAGCTTTCTCAAAAAAATTAAGTTTTTTATCTTCTTTAACATCTTTAACCGTAATACCTAGCATAATAGCTATGATAATTACAATTATTAAAACAATGTACTTTTTATTATTCTTTTTCTTCATTTTTTTCACCTATATTTATTATAATACATAATTTTATTTTTTGAAAGCTAAATATCATTATTTTGTAAAAAGCTATAATAATTATTTTTCCCAACAATAATATGATCTACTATTTTAATTCCTAAAATCGATCCAACTTCTTGTAAAGACTTAGTAATATCTAAATCTTGTTTACTAGGTAAAACATTACCAGAAGGATGATTGTGCACACATATAATTGCACTTGCACCAACTAAATACGCCTCTTTAAATACTTCTCTTGGATGAACAATACTGTAATTAAGCGTTCCTTTAAATAATAGTTTTTCTTTAATAATTCGTTTATTAGTATCTAAATAAACGCAATAAAAATGTTCTTGTAATTCATACGCTATTTTATTTTTATAATAATTATAAACTACTTCACAATTATTAAACTTAACATTTTGAATATCTTTAATATCGTTAATTCTTCTAGATAATTCCACTGCAGCCATGATATCACAAGCTTTAGATTGTTTAATTCCTTCAATACTAATTAACTTTTCATAAGAAATACTATTTAAATTATTAATACCATCAATTTCATTTAATAGAATTGTTGCTAAATCCTTCGCCGAGTGTTTTTTAGTTCCCGTTTTTAAAAGTATAGCAATTAGCTCCTCATCCGTTAAATAATCCGCACCATATTTTATCAATCTCTCACGTGGTCGGTCAAATGTCTGTAAATCTTTAATTCGTACCGTCATGACTTACATCCTCTTCATAACATTTCAACCCTTGATTAATAATCTCACCAATAACAGTATTATCATTAGAAGTCATTAAAATATTATCTAAATTTTCTATTTTTTTTATTAAATCAGTATCTACAATATAAAAAGTTTCTACATCCAAATTATATTTATCATAATATTTTTTTATTTTGCCAATATTATCTTTATTTTTCGTAAGGGCAATATAAACTTTATAAATATCATTATCTTTTTTATAAATATAGTTTTCTAAAGTAATTGTATCATTTTCCATTTCTTCTTTACTTTTATATTCACCATATTTAAAAAATGATAACTCTTCCCCTTCTTTATATACAGTAATGCCTTTTCCATCTTTATATTGATTAATTACAAAAAAAGACAACAAAAAACCGACTATTATAGATACCATAATAAGCATAAAATATTTTTTCATTTTATCACCAATATAATTGTAACTTAATAATCAGTCTTATTTTGTCGAATTATTCTTTTTTATCCTTATTTTCAACCTTAACCAAAACTTCTCTAGGTTTCGAACCATTAGCAGGTCCAACAATTCCACGATCTTCCAATAAATCAATACACCTAGCCGCACGATTATAACCTAGTCTAAACCTTCTTTGAATCAATGAAGTACTAGCCTTACCTTGTTCTACAATAAATTCAACTATATCATTATATAAAGGTTCTTCATAATCATCGTGTTTATCAACCATCGTAGTAGCATTTTTATCTTCATTAGCAACTGTCAAGCTCTCATCATAATGAGCTTTCTGTTGTTTACAAACAAACTCAACAATATCTTTTGTTTCCTCTTCACTTATAAATGTTCCTTGAATACGGATTGGAACACTCTCACCTTGAGGAAGATAAAGCATATCACCTTTACCAAGCAATTTTTCCGCACCAACACTATCTAAAATGGTTCTTGAATCAATCCCACTAGATACAGCAAACGAAATACGAGATGGAATGTTAGCCTTAACCACACCCGTAATAACATCCGTTGAAGGTCTTTGTGTCGCAACAATTAAATGAATACCAGCCGCACGAGCCATTTGAGTAATACGCATAATTGAATCTTCTACCTCTTTAGCAGCAACCAACATTAAATCAGCTAATTCATCAATAACAACCACTATATACGGCATGTGCTTTAGTTTTTCACCATCCGAAAGTTTTTCATTTTTCTTATCAATATATTTATTATAACTAGTAATATTCTTTGTCTTACTTTCTTCAAAAACATCATAACGTCTTTCCATTTCTGAAACAATCTTTTGTAAAACAATATTAGCTTTTTTAGGATTTGTAACAACTGGAGTTAGTAAATGAGGAATACCATTATAAATAGATAACTCTACCTTTTTAGGATCAACCAAAACTAATTTAACTTCATCTGGTCTAGAACGCATTAAAATACTAGCTAACATACTATTAATACATACCGATTTACCACTACCAGTCGATCCAGCAACCAGCAAATGCGGAGTTTTATTAATCTCCATCCACTGTGGCTCACCCATAATATCTCTACCTAACACAGTAACTAGCTTACTATTACTTAATTTACTAGGAATACTAGCAAGTACCTCACGCACACCGACAGGTGAAACCTTAGCATTAGGAAGCTCTATACCAATTGTTTTTTTACCTGGAATAGGAGCTTGAATACGAACATCCTTAGCAGCCAAAGCTAAAGCAATCTCACGATTTAAACTTAAAATTTTACTCACTTTAGTACCAGCTTTAATTTCTAATTCATATTGCGTGACAGCCGGTCCAACATGAGCAGCAACAACTTTGCTTTCAATACCAAAATCAGTAAGAACTTGCGTTAAAATAGGAATATTACGTTTAATTAAATCATTATTATCCTTACCACTTGTTTTAGAAGGCTTATTTAATAAAGTAATTGGAGGAAATTTATAATCCTTAATTTCATCACTTTTAACTTCAACAACAGTTTCACTCACAGGAGTCTCTTCCGGTTCTTCTTGTTTTAACTCATCCACACTTGAAATAACAACCTGATTATCAACATCTTCCTTAGGTTCTTTCTTCTTACGTTTAATACCACTAGTAGCTTTCTTAACTCCTTCTTTAGTTTTTCTAAACATATCCATCAAAGACATACCAGTAAACATAATAAATCCACATATAATTAAGACAATCGCAACTACACGAGTACCATTTAAAGTTAGAAGGCCACAGAATATAGATGAGAAAATAGCTCCTATTATTCCACCACCCTGAATTGGATAACCTTCATTAATAAATGACATGACATTAG
>CACZQD010000130.1 GCA_902783215.1 uncultured Erysipelotrichaceae bacterium | reverse complement strand
TTAATAATTATAACAAATTTATAATAGTTTTACAAGGAAATAAAAGATATTTATTGTATATTATAGATGGAGGCAAAGTTGGTGTCTACTCCTTAAAAAAAGGAGGTGATTTTATGTCTAAGAAAGATTTATTAATTTTTTCTTTAATCATAATTATCACTCTTTTAATTCTATTTGATTAAAAGAAAAAAGACACTAATGTAAATCATCAGTGTCATAACTATCTGTAGACACTAATGTGCCTCCTAAACTAATTATATTACTTTTAAATAAAAATTACAATTGTTTTGTTGAATTTTTATAAAGTGAAAAATATATTTAGTAATCATATGGTTTTACATTAAGTGGATACTGAATCATCTTTTTTTGAAATCCTTCAAGTTCATCAGTTTTATCAGATATTGAATTTTCCTGAATTAGGTTAGATAATATACGTGTATACTTTTGTTGATAGTAATTTAATGCCATATAATTTTCTATTTCTAATTCACTTATTGAAGCTTTAAAATTATAATCTTTTAATGATAACATAGTAGAATTGTGAGCATTTTGTTGAAGATTCTTTAGATCATCATTAGATAATCCACCAACACGATAAGTAAATCCTTTAGTACTATTTACCTCCATTTTATCAATGCAAATAGTATCTCCATTACTTAATTCAATATTTAATAAATTTTTACCTAATTTTTTATAATCTTTTATAAAGTTAATACTTGTTTTACTGTCGTTACCAATATGATAATATACATCCTTGTTATATGATGATTTAAATATCAATCTATAATATCGTGAGACTACATATAATTGATCTGAAGCGTTTTGCGATATATTGAAACTATCTGCTTCATTTTTAGTTAATTTTGGCAGATCTATTCTTAATTTCCTTCCATCTTCGAATGCTTTATCAGCATTTTCCTCTTCAATATATGATCCTCTGGTGGAAACGGTTAATTCTGTTTCACCAACTAATGTAATAAAATCAGAAACAAACAAAATTTCTTTTTTTGTTGCTGTTGTTGACATATTATTCCTCCTTTTCTTGAACGATATAATAAATATTAGTACTCATTCTTAATTAAAAAAATATGATTAAATATTAATAATTATTAATATAATGTTTTTAATCTTTTTTGATATGTATCTATTTGTGTTTCATCAAGCTTATTATTATTCTTTGCTGCAATATATTCATTAAAAATCATATCGTAAAAAATTTTATAATATTTTTGATATTCTTTATGAAAGTTATCAGTAGACTCCCAATCTTTTTTTATAATATTTAATGTTTTATGATAAGCTGGTGAACTTAAGTATGCTATGGTTTCATTATTAGCCTTGTTATTAATAATGTCTAAATCCTTATTTGTAAGTCCTAAAGCATTAAAAATTGGAAAATTATTAGTATATTTTACTTCTACATTATCTATTACAATGTTCCAAGTATGACTGTTTCCACTTATACTCATTAGACAATAAATATCATTTTTCTCAATGATGTCAAATGATGTTACATTATCTATTTCGTATTTATTATTTTTATTATCGATAAATTGAACAATAAACTCTTTATTTAATATACTGTAATATTCTACATCTTGTGGTAAGCAATAGTATTCTATATCTTCTTTTGTTAAACATTTTCTATTAAATAGTCTGCCTTCTTCTAATTCACATTTTTCAATACCAAAAACTTTTATATATTCATTTTTATATAATTTTTCTCTTTTTTCTAATTTTTTCATATTATTCTCTACTTTCTATATTTTTTACTATTGTTATATACATATCTATTATAATACTCTTTAGCAACATAAAGTAACATTGTATTGGTTGTTAATTGATCTAAATACTGATCAAAACGTCCACCAAAACCTACTGGTTTATCATTTCTAATTAATTCTTTATTATCAGTTTCATAAATAGCGTTAACTAAAATACTTTGATGGATTTGGTTTACTGGATCAAATGTAGCTAATGAACCAGTCCATCCTTGATGTGAGAAACTTCCCTTAGCAAATATAGATGGCGTGAAAGTTCTAGCAAAACCATCTGGATGTTTAACATATAGTCCTAAATTACCTTTATTGCATTGTTTTGCATTTGGGAATGTTATTTCCCCCATTCTATAGATGTGCTCTTTTGTAAGTTCAATTGGACGATCTATATTATGATATATTTTAAATAAACCACTAGCTAATTTAACTAAATCTTCACCATTAGTAAATATACCAGCATGACCTGCTATACCACCTAAAGCACGAGCTTTTGGATCGTGAACTTCAAATCTATTACCACATCCGGTTACATTAGCATGATTAGGATTAAAAGTAGTATGTTCCATATTTAATGGTTTAAAGATTAATTCGTTCATCCAATCTTGTAAGTTATAGTTTTTAGCTCTAGTACTATTTAAAACCTTAACTAATGTTTCTCCGATAATCATCGCACCAATATCAGTATATTTATTTTCATCACGATTATTGGATACTAAATGAGCGGTTTTTAATATTTGATATGCTTCCTCTACACATTTCGCATCATTAATTCTACCATCAGTTGCTATCTCACCACATAATCTAATTAAATCGTTGATAGTAAAATCTTCTAAATCGTAATCTGGATTTAGTGCTTTTACTGGAACATTTAAATCTAAACCTAGTGTTTCGCATTCATATGCTAGAATAAGGGTGAATAACTTAGTTATTGATGCTACATCAAATAATGTATTGTCATAAATGTCATAATCTTGATATTGATCACGATATCCATTTAAAGTATTTATACAATCTTCATCACCTAAACAAATTGTACTTGATATACCCTGAAGATATTGGTTTCCATATTTGTTGGTATCAAACAATAAATCAACTGTATCCCTTGATAATTTATGAGCACCTTCATCAAGTATTTCATTATAAGAACGATCTTGTTTTAATAACTCAATACACTGTGGGCGTAATTTTTCTATTTCTTTTTTGTCACTACCAGTTTTTACCAAACCTTCTAAAATCAAATCTATTTTTTCTTCTTTTGCCATCTTGTAGCCTCCTTTATGTTTTTATCTATACGATTAAATAAATTTAAAGCATTACCTTCTAGTAATTGATATATTTCTTGGTCATTATATTCTGTTCTTAAAAGATTTACAGTATCTTGTTTTATAGTTTTATAGTTAAATATTGGACATAATTCATAATAATCATCTTTATCCGCACAGAATGTCATATCATCAGTACTTAAAGCTATATTTTCAATACTACCAAATAAATTTTCTAAATGTTTAATATGATTTAAATACTGCATTTTAACAGTATTATCATCAACGTTATTCTTTATAGCATCTTTTAAAATGAAATTACGATGTGAGAATAATCCAACTACTCCATCTAACTCTTTAATCTTTAATAACTGCTTATCAGTTAAATTACGGTCTCTTTTACACAATTCATATACATTAGAATGAGATGCATAAACGACTGGATTTAATTCACAAGATTTAGCTATTTTAGCAACTTCAATAATATCATCAAAAGTCTTTTTATTAGCATGTGATAAATCTACTCCTAAACCTAATTCAAAAGCATGCCAAATAAACTTTACTCCTTCAACAGTTAAACCTGAATTACTTCTATTACCTGATCCATATTTATTTTGATTATTCCAAACAGGAAGTGTTGCTTTAAGTCCTAAATCTTTAAGTATATCTAAATCTTCCCAATCAATATAATCACAACCTTCAATAGAAGGCATAACATCAATATCTTTATCTAAATATTCATCTAGCAAACATTTAACAACTTGAAACATCTCTACTACACTAACATTTTCATTGAAATAATGCTTACTATATTCTTCTTTCATTTCTTCTATTGATTCAAAACACATATTGGCAATCACACCAGTAACATTGTTTTTATTATAATTTTTAATAAATGATTCAATATATTCAAAATCATTTTCTACATAACTAATATATAATTTAGTAAGCAAATCAAAGTGTAAATCTATCATATAAACTCCTCTTTCAAATATCTGTTTATTAATTAACTTTCAAATTAAATGTGATATGTTTTTTGACAATTATCTTGTTTATTCATATCTTTTACTTCTGGGCGATATAGTACAATATGAAATATATTTAGTTCACTATTTTCTAGATCTTTTCTAATATCGCTTTTAATATAATCTCTGCTAAATTCAATGTTGTTTTTTCTAAGTATTGATTTTAAATAATCAAATCTAATATTTTCATCATAAAAACCATTACCATTTTTTTCTCCTTCTTGTGTTTTTGAATAATTTAGATCAATTTCTAAGCCATGATCAGTAATTTTATACCAATTTGGACTTTTGATACTTGGATAAACATAACTTGATAAACCAGTAGATAATCGACCAAGATTAGGATTTTTTATAAATAATTCATCACTTTCAATTTTATCAAAATATCCTTGAGGATTAGTGAGTAAATCAATCATCAATTTCATTATTGCCTTAGCATATTTCTCAGTTGCTTCTTTTTCTTTTCTTTCTTTTTCGATCCTATTTCTTTCTTTTTTTTCTTTAATTTTATTATTTTCTATTTCACTTCTTTTTGTTCTCTCAGCAAGTTTTTGATCTGCTATATCGAATAATTCTTGTATTCTAGTGTTAAAATTTTCCATATTGGCTCCCCCTTTGGTTTGATATTATACCATAATGTATGAAAAATGCAAATCACTTAGTCAAAAAATTACAATAAAAATAAATAGTAAAAATAAATAGACACTAATATATGCCTATTATTTTTCTTTTTCTACTTTCTATTGACTTACTATTATTTAAATTTAATTTATTCATAATTAAATTTAATACTTCATTTTCATTTAAATAATTATTATATTTATCTAAATCAAAATAAGATAATGAATTATTATTTTCCATTTTTATTTTATTAAGTAATTCCATATCAATTGAAATTACATGATCAATTTTAATATAATGTAATAATAATTTTAATATATTATTTCGTTCTGATTCATCAAGTGGTTTATTATTTGAAGAAGTATACCATTTAATTATGTTTTCAATACTAGCATTTTCTTTTAACAATTTATAAATCACAGGATATGTAATAAATTGGGCTTTGCCAGTATATATTTGATAATTAGTATATTTTGAGTAATAATCTGCATTTGCCTTTGGTACACATGATGTAACCAAAAAATCATCAAATCCTAGTAATTCATGATCTAAAATTTTAAGTTTTTGTATATCATGATCAAAATAAGAATTGTTAAAATTGCCAACTTTTTTATCTGAGTATTTTTCTTTAATATCATCTAATATTTCATTAAAACCATATAATTTTCTTACTTTGTAGATGTGTACTTGATCATTATAAAATATATATTCAAGTTTACTTTCTTTTTTGATTATACTACTCATAAATTTACTTTACCTTTTGTTTACCTTTTTCTTTTTCATTTAAGTCGTCAACTATATCTAATAATTCTTTTTTAGTATATTTATCTTTACTACCATAGTAATAGTTAGCATAATTATATGCTGGTTTATCAGAAATGATATCATTAATCAAATATTCACTGCTTTCATATTCATCGTCACCTATCAAGTGAAACAACATTTTATCATATTTAACCGATACTACTTTTCCATCTT
>CACZQD010000129.1 GCA_902783215.1 uncultured Erysipelotrichaceae bacterium | reverse complement strand
TTCATTAAATGTTCATAAGTTGTTCTTGCTCTTTGCTCTGCTGCCATATCACTTTCTAAGTCACTTCTCCAATCTCCACTTGTTTCAATATACATACTTGAAAATGGTACTCCTGCTGCATCAACTGGGAATAAAGCATGATCGTGTTGAACATACTGAGCATCTAATCCTGCTTTTTTTAGTTCATCTAATGATGCTCCTTTCATTAATTGAGCAACCATCGTAGCAATCATTTCAACATGAGCAAGTTCCTCTGTACCAATATCATTTAGTAAAGCAAATCCTCTTTCATCAGGCATAGTATATCTTTGATTTAAGTATCTCATTGAGGCAGCAAACTCTCCGTCTGGTCCACCATACTGTGCAAGTAACATCTTTGCCATCTTTAAATCTTTATTTTGAATATTAATTGGATATTCTAACTTTTTTTCATATTTCCACATATTTACCTCCTAATTCCCTTCCCATGGCCATGGTCTATCATTCCAAGCCCAAGGATAGTTGTTTAAACTATCACTATCTAAAGTAAGTGGTCCAAATTGATTTTCATAACGTTTGACTAAGTCTTCTTTTTCTTTACGATATTGATTAAAAGTCTGAATTGCTTGCTGATCATTAGGATGTGTATCTAAGTAAAGACTTAAATCAACACAAGCGAAGCATAAAGCATCAATATATGTTAACATCTCAGCTTGTTGATTCATTGGTTTTATTTCATATGGTTGTTTAATTTTATATGGATCATATAAAGTTGTGAACATATTTCCACGTATTAATCCCTCGTATGGATCATAAAGATTAGACTTTTGCACATTGTTTTGAACATTTTGTTGTTCATAATTATCTGTCGGTGTTGAAAACTTATTAATATAATTATTAATAAACTGTTTATAATTATTCATATTTCCCTCTCCTCGATTTATATTATGAATTTGGGTAATATATGTATGGGTTAAATACCTAATTAATTAATATAATGTAATATGAATATAGAAAGTAGATTAAAACAAATTAAAATAGAGAACTTTATCTTTATTATATATTTAGGCATTATTGCACTATCTTTTTATGCTAACAAGTTGGAAAAAGAATACCTAATTCATAATAATAAAGAAGCCAAAGAAAAATATCGTCACATATTGATAACGATATTTTCGATAGCTTTATTAGTATACATATATTATGCATATGATAGTTATAAAAGTTCAAAAATCAAATACCAATCACAAGAAATAAATGAATTTAATAATTTATCATTACTTGCAAGTACTTTGGTTTTAATAAGTGGTCTAATATTTTTATATATCGCCTATTCGGATAAAAATTTAAATGTAGAATTAGCTTTTAATTAAATTATGATTTGGATAACTATATAACCTTTGAATTATTAATATCATATTTATCCATTTCTTCATAACTTAAATGATATGGATATCTAGGTTGTTCAAAAATTTCTATTCTTTTAATTTCTTCCTCGGTAATATCATTTTGTTCTATAAATCTTTTTTTAACATCACTAATTAATTCTTCATAAGAATTATAAATATGTATTCCTTTTTGACTATGCCATGCATTTTCAAACCAACAATACTTATTATTATCTTTATAAATTAAAAATGCATGTCCAGGCCATTCATTTTCTCTTTTTAGTTGTATGACCATAACTTTATGCTCATATCCTTTTTTATCAAACCAATCTCTTTCAAATTCCGCTTGATCAACACATATTCCTTTTTTATATTTTAAAACTTCTTCCGGAGACATTAAAGAATAACTCTCATACATTTCAGGAATATTATCTTGATGAAAATTACCCTCTTTATCCATCCATTCATATTTAAAGTCGGACATAAACTCAAATAAATCTTCAGGAGTATTAATCATATTTTACACCTCTTTTTAATTGTACTATACACTCTCATTATTATCTACTTCCTTTATATGTCATGTGAATATCTGTTTTTTCTTTTATTTTGATTTTAGTAATTTCTTAATACTTTCCTTATCTTCAGGATATGTTATCATGTGATTAATTATATCGTTTCTTTTTTTATAACAGTTGTCATCAATATAATCATCTATACCATTTTTCTTTAAAATATCATTACAAAAAGCAAGTAAATTACCAAAAGTATGACGATTATACCATCCTATATTTATTGGGATATTTTTGCCAACTAAATATTTACTTTTAACAATAAATCCATCATATTTTAATATATTATCAAATAATTTACAAGATTGAATTTTAGAATTTAGCCATTCCTCATTTCTAAGTTTTTTTAAATCAAAATCTTTAAATTCATCGACATAACGAATTAATGTATCAACAGAGTATGAACTATAATGACTAAATAATTCAATTTCTGTCAATAATGTATTACTTAATAAATCCCTTAATGTTTTTAATTTTTCTTTGTCACTAATTTGTTTACTATTTGATATATTACTACCAAAATCATTAATTTGAATAGCAGTTTCAAGCACTTGTTCTCTCCTATGACCTTCATAATATCCATAACCAATATTTTTTATAATAATATCAATTGGAAAATCATAGACAAGAAGACAATATGTATATCCATCTTTATTACCAAAACCATTAATTATGGTAGAACAATTTTCTAATGCTTCATCTAAGTAAAGAAAAAAGAATTTTCCCTTAGACTGCCTATTAATACTAACCGTTGATAATGATGGTATCGAATCATATTCTTTTCCAACAGTATTAACTTCATCAATAAAAGATGTATACCCCATGTTATAATAAATATCTTCTGCACCTAAAAACTCCGTGCGATTAATTGCTGTAGAATTAAAATCACTATACTTATTTTCACATATAACACTATTGGGAACTACTCTATAAAGATACATATAAATCTCTCCTTTACTACGCTATTTTTTTAATAATTTCATTATACGAACACCACTATTTGATTTTTCTATTTTATTTTCTGGTGGAATTAATCCATATATAAAATCTTTTTTAGTATAAGTGCCTCTATATTTAAAATTTATAATATTCAATTGTTCTTGGATATCTCTATCTTTAATAAGGCTAAACCTATTTCTCAAAATTAATTCCAATAAATACAAGGACTCAGACAATTGAATTATTTCATTACATATTCTAATATTTGAATTATTTTTATCATTTATAAATTTTTCAATAGACAACAAAAAATATTTTACAACTCCATTAAAATTAATCCGTATTGGTAAACTATTAATCGTTTCCATACCCATAATATATTTATTCATCAACTCAATACGCTTAAATTCAGGTAAATCCTGATTAGTTTTAAATGAACGAATACCACTATTATCTGCTATATTTAAATCGTTGATATTAAAAATAGTTTGTTCTAATTTATCCTTATTTCTTTCAAACCATGATAAATAGTTAATATCTTGTTGAAATTCCTTAGCAACAAAGAATTTTTCGTCATCGGGAATGTTATTTAATTGTTCTTGTTTATATTTAACTGTTAATTCACTATTTTGTTCAAATGTATAAACATTAATTGAATTGTCATCATTTTTTTCATATAAAACCATAATGCCCTCCTTGCCCATATATTATAGTATAATTATAACAAAAGTCAATAGTAACCAAAAAAACTCCTTAACTATTCATCATTTTGGGTTAATTTCAATCCCTTATATTCCAACAGGTTTGTAGGCTCCCTGTAGGCTACTTGTAGGCTACGCATACTGCCTGAGACTGCCTGTGAGACACATATATGAATTTATAGGTTTGAATAAAAAATAAAGGAATCCCTTGCTTTCCTTGGAATTCCGTATGTTTCAAATGGTGTCTCGCAAGCGATTTGAACGCCTGACCCTTTGATTAAAAGTCAATCATTATTTATTGTAATACTTGATGAATTTGCCCTATCATTAGGTTACCGTTAGGCTACAGAAAACGACTGTAACTAACTGTGAAGTATATATGTGTGTATACTTTGTTTCGAAATATGTACGAAATGACTTGACTTTTTTCTCGTTTAGAGTGATTAATACTACGACGGGAGGTAATGAATATGGAATTTGATAATAGTTATGTTGATGTCAAATATATTCTTAAGGGTAAAGATAATACCTAACTAGATGATAACTACATGATTAGCGGTATAAAAAATGATAACAGTAAAAACCGTATCATACCAATACACCCTAATATCAAAGATACAGTAATCGAATTATATAATGATAACCATACCTACCTATTCATTAACGATAATACAGGTTTACCAATGACTTATGATGGATACAGGCACTGTTTTGATAAGGTTATGCAAGAACTAGGGCTTAATCACAAATGCCACGATACACGTCATAACTTTGCCACTAAATGTGAGGAACTAGGATACTCTGATACCGAGATTAAGGCTCTTATGGGACATAGTTTCAATAATGATGTGACTAATAGTGTGTATATATATAGGTCATCTGATAGGCTTTATAATATAGTAAAAAAACTTCATTATACATAAAAAAATAAGTAATTCAATCGAACTACTTAATTTGTTTTTTGTATTGCTGATTTTTTTACATTGATTACGGGACGAATATCTGATAATCTAAAATCAGAAACATAAGAATATGCAATACCATTATATAAGGAAATATAATAATAACGTGGATAAGGAGAAGGTTCTGCTGTCATTGTAAAATATCCGAATCTATCACCACGTTTCCAACTATATTCAGATGATATAGCATCATATTCTTCTTTTTTTATTAATCTTGCCTTATAATTATTGATTTCTTTTAAGATATCATCACTAAATTCATCGTTTAACCATGAATCAACAATATATTTTATTTCAGAATCATCATATGAGAATTTGCATCCATTAGATACTTCTACTCCATTTACGTAACCACAAGTTTCACTGCTATAATATGCTACACCACCATATCCAGCATTATTAGAGGCAGTCCCTACTGATGATTGAGTATACCTATTGACATGATTATTTTCGGTTCCTACTCCTCCATACAAATTAACCTCTGCAACTGTCAAAGGTTCCTTCTTCAAAGCTACCACATAATCTTGTGTTGCTCCACTATCTGCTATAACATAAAAATCGATTCCATTTACTTGTATCTCATCACCAACATGATACGCAAACAACTGGTCAGCTTTTTGATACAACTCATTCAATGCTTGTTCAACACTTTTATCATTCTTATACCTAACCTGTCTACTATGAAGTATTACTGTTGCTGAGGCTGTTACGACAAACGATATTGCTCCTCCTATAAAAAAGGCTCTTAAATTACTTATTAACCATTTATATAGTTTAGGGTGTGTGCAACTAAAGTTGCCCCCCCCCAGAACATTTGTTCGGATTGTTTTTATTCATTTTAACGTTATCTACTTTTTTCATATCTATCACCCGTATCTTTTGTAATTTAATTTTATCATACATTCTTTCTAAAGTAAATATCCATATGATAATGTATCTTGTTGTATAAAATGTAACCCCTTATTTTCCAATACCTCATTAGGCTACTGTTAGGCTACCATTAGGCTACCCATATTGTCTGTCACTGCCTGTGAGACACATGCTTGAATTTTAGTGTTTTCATAAAAAATAAAGGAATCCCTTGTTTTCCTTGGAATTCCGTTGATTTCAAATGGTGTCTCGCAGGCGATTCGAACGCCTGACCCTTTGATTAAAAGTCAACGTATGAGGCTTCAAATCATTGAGGAAAAGCCCCTATTTGTAGGCTACCTGTTGGCTACCTAAACGAACGGAGACTAACGGAGAGCTACATGAATGATTTTTGGTGATGATTTTACAGCACCCAAATAAAGTGTCTTTTTTTCTTTGTATTTCATTTTTTTCATCTTGATTCATAATATACTTCCTCCATTGCAAATTATTATACAATATTATTATTTTTTATCAATAGTTTTTATCATTTTGGGTTACTCTCAATCCCTTGTATTCCAACAGGTTTGTAGGCTACCTGTAGGCTATGAAAACTAACGGCATACATATTAACCCTAACCGCATCTCATTACACCAATTTCTGCAATTTTTTTACTCATAAGTAGAATCTCATTTCATTTCAATAATTAATCTAATATTTTTTTTTAGATTTTGTTAAGGCTTGTGTCTTATCTTTATTATTACTTTCTGATAACCAAGATTGTAAATTAATTTCTTTTATTTCAAATGTTCTATTACTTTCCTGATATCTTGATTCAACTTCTTTATCAGGCACTTCTAATATTTTTAATAATTCCATTGATATTTTCGATAAATCAATTGTATCTTTTTTAGTCACAATATATGTTTTAAAATATTCAGATCCGCCAGTTAGTTGTACATCTATTTTTTTAAGTTCTTTTTCCTGAAATAATAAATCAATAATTCTATATAATTCATGATTATATAATTCTATATCTTTTTTACTTTTTCCAAGATATTCAATAATATCTGCTGGGTAAGGTTTATTGCCTCGCTTAAAGTTAACACTTACACACTCATCAATATTATACATTAGACTATCAATATATTTATAAACACTAATATATTTAAATCCCATCATTTTCATCTGATATAGGTTCATAAAGTATTGTTCAATTTGCTTACCTAAAAATTTAATGTATGATAAAAGATTAATATAAACGCTATCAGTGTCATCAGCTACAAGTTCTCCATTAACAATCATATAAGATGAATGTCCATGATTTGTTTCACGAATTATAACTCTATTAGCTAATTCAACCATTTGTTTCAAACTCAAATTTTTAAACGGATATGGTAAATCATTATGTGCAGTTTCATATAAATACTTAATGCAATTTACCCTTATATTATAAACTACCTTTTCTTTTTTTTCATCATTACTATCATAAATATCAATTGTATTGTAGTGTTTATCTAAAATAACCCTAATGTTACTTTTTGGTGTGCGAAGTATAATCATATCATCATGAATGTAAAAATTTTCCCAATCTAACCCATAAGCACTACACTTATTTCTAAAGTTAATATCATTTATTACATCATTGTCAGTCATAACATTCCTCCCTTGATTAATTATTATAACACAATTATTAGTTGATTGATATGTTTTTTGCTTTTTTGATTGTAAATGACCCGTTGACAACTTATCATTTTCCCTTAATTTCAATCCCTTATATTCCAACAGTTTTGTAGGCTATCTGTAGGCTACGGAAACTAACTGAAACTAACACATAGATAAATGTATTATTAATTACAAATATTAATAATGAATTAACAACTATATTTAATCTTAATTTCATCCATGACATTACTAATAATTATTATATACATCAACTCTCTGACATAATATTAAAGACTATAAAAAAGGATCTGTAATGAATTAATTCTTTTTCACTACAGCCTCCAACAATTTAAAATACTTTATCATATTAATAATAATTTAAAAATTTTAGACATCCATTCTATCTTTATACTGTTTCAATAATTTTTCTATAATCCCACTATCCTTAACCAATTCTAAATGTTTTTCATTATTAGCCTTATAGAAACATGAATCAACAATATTATCTATATTGGAAACAAAAATATAATTATCATTATTTAAAATAGTTGAAAAAATTATATTATATTTATGATTATTTCCAAGTGTTATTATACTACCTTCTTTTAGCATGTTCTTCTCCCTCAAAATTTTCTGCTTGTTCTATTTCCATTAATCCTGCATCTTTCAATTGCTGTTTCAAGTTTTTGTTTTCTTCCATCAATTTTAATTTTTCAATTTTATTTTTTATCTCATTTAAAGATACTTTTAATTCGTCTGTATCTTCGCTACATAATAAGTTAGTAAAAGCATTTATACTAGTAAGCATACTAATCATAATTAACATACCATTATTTATATCAACTGAATGATTAGACGCCACAGTAAAACTAGATATTCCAAGACAGGCAAAGCCAAATAATAATTTAACACCATTTATGAATCCTAATCGACGAGCATAAGATTGTGTATTTACAATATCTAATTCAATATCTCTAATTTCAGGAGCATCTCCTAACTCTTCACGAATCTTTCGAGCATCTTCTACTAACTGCTTTAAATTAGTATCACTAACTTTTAATAATTTTTTTTGAATATTAATATCTTCTTCAGACATATTTACCTCCCTTATTTAATATAATTCTACCACACTTTTCTGCTATTGTAAATGACCCGTTGACTTTTTATCATTTTGGGTTAAATTCAATCCCTTGTTTTCCAACAGGTTTGTAGTCTACCTGTAGTCTACGCATACGCACGGAGACGAACGGAGAGCTACATGTATGCAAGTTTACGTTTTGGTAAAAAAATAAAGGAATTCCTTGTTTTCCTTGGAATTCCGTTGATTTCAAATGGTGTCTCGCAGGCGATTCGAACGCCTGACCCTTTGATTAAAAGTCAAATGCTCTACCTACTGAGCTAGCGAG
>CACZQD010000128.1 GCA_902783215.1 uncultured Erysipelotrichaceae bacterium | reverse complement strand
GGTCCATCAGCAATAACTTGATCCTTTTTTACAATATCACCAGCACGTACAATAGGTACTTGATGATAACAAGTTCCTGCATTACTTCTTTCATAACCATTTAAGTAATATGTATCCATTCCACCTTTTGTTTTAACTAAAATTTTATTAGCATCAACATAATCAACAACACCATCAGCTTTAGATATTACAACTGCACCTGAATCTCGTGCTGAAATTGCTTCAATTCCAGTACCTACAAGTGGAGCTTCAGCTTTCAATAAAGGTATTGCTTGACGTTGCATGTTAGATCCCATTAATGCACGTTTTCCATCATCGTGCTCCAAAAATGGAATACCAGCTGTAGTAATTGACACTACTTGTTGACTTGATACGTCAATATAATCAACATCTGTCGATTTAACCATAATATTATCGCCACGATAACGAACAGGCACAGCTTCATCAACAAAGTTATTTTCATCATCTAAGTTAACTGTTGCTTGAGAAATATGATAATCTAACTCCTCATCAGCAGTCATATATTTAATTTCTTCAGTAAGATGTCCATTTTCAACTTTTCTATATGGAGTCATAATAAATCCATAATCGTTTACTCTGGCATAAGATGCTAAGGCTGTAATAAGTCCAATGTTAGGTCCTTCTGGTGATTCAATTGGACATAATCTACCATAGTGTGATGGATTAACATCACGTACATCCATTCCTGCTCTATCTCTTGACAATCCACCAGGTCCTAATGACGATAAACGTCTTTTGTTTGCAAGTTCTGCAACTGGATTTGTTTGATCCATGAATTGCGATAACTGGCTACTACCAAAGAACTCTTTAATAGCTGCAGTAAGTGGACGAATATTTATCAAGGTTTTTGGAGTAACTTCTTCAAGTTCTTGAGTACTCATACGATCTCTAATAACTCTCTCAATACGAGTCACACCAACTCTAAATTGATTTTGTAATAACTCACCTACTTGACGAACACGTCTGTTTGATAAATGATCTATTTCATCAAATGATCCAATACCTTCGTGTAAATTCAAATAATATGATACTGATGCATAAACATCAGAAATAGTAAGTCTTTTTAAATCAACAGTTTGATCATTACCAATAATTTTAACAATCTTATCCGGATTCTTTTTAGAGTAAACTTTTATAATTTGAACTTTATTATAACTATCTAATTCTTCATTAATTAATGATTCAACAACTCCATATCCATCTTCTAAATATGGCTTTAACTCATCTAAAACTTCTTTAGTAACTACTGTATCTTTAGCTACTATAACTTTACCATTTACTTTGATATCCTCAGCTAGTTTACAACCAAGTAATCTATCTGCTACACCTAATTTTTTATTGAATTTGTAGCGTCCAACCTTAGCTAAATCATATCTAAATGAATCAAAGAAACGTGATATAAGTTGGTTTTTCGCACTATCTAGCGTTGAAGGTTCACCTGGTCTTAACTTAGAATGAATATCAATTAAAGATTCATCTGTATTTTTATTAACATCTTTTTCAATCGTTTTTAATAAATATTCATCTTCATCAAATAAATCAACAATATCAGCATCACTTGATAAACCCAAAGCACGTAAAAATGTTGTAATAGGAACTTTTCTAGTTCTGTCAATACGACAATAAACTACATCACGAGCATCTGTTTCATATTCAAGCCATGTTCCTCTTGTTGGAATAATTTGAGATGTAATAATTTCTTTCCCGTTTTTCTTATCTATTTCTTTAGCATAATATGCACTTGGTGAACGAACTAACTGAGACACAATTACACGTTCTGCTCCGTTAATTATAAATGTTCCAGTCTCCGTCATAATAGGCATATCACCTAAATATATTTCTTGTTCTTTTACTTCTCCAGTTTCCTGGTTGAACAATCTTGCATCTACTTTTAAAGGTGCTGCATAAGTTGCATATCTATCCTTACACCCCTTGATAGAATATCTTGGTTCTTCAAAGTGATATTCTCCAAATTCAAGCGTTAAATTTCCGGTAAAACTCTCCACTGGAAAAATATCATCAAATACTTCTTGAATACCCTTTGTCATAAACCAATCATAAGATTTTTTCTGTATTTCTAGTAAGTTGTTTAATTCGATTGCATTTTTAGTTTTTGCATAACTTCTTCTTTCACGATAATCGCCAAATTTTTTAACTGTATAAGCCACTTTTTCACCCCAATAACTAAATTTTTTCGTAAACACATAATAAGCAGAAATATATATGTCGCTAATTTATGATTTTATCACTCTTTTGTAAATATGTCAAGCCTTTTGACATTTAATTACAAAAAATCCTTTATTTTTATTTATAATTTCTACATCATATAATTCTGCCATTTTTTTAATCAAACTCTTCGCCCCTTGATCTTTATGAACCACAAATATTAAACATCCTAATTTTTTTAAATGCACGTAGGCACCTAATAAAATACTATAAAGAATATCTTTACCAACTCGTATTGGTGGATTAGTTATAATATAATCATACTTTTTAGATACTTTACTATAAACATCACTTTCAAAGATATTTACCTTAACCATATTTAACTTAGCATTCTTTTTAGCTAAATTAAGCGCTCGCTCATTAATATCAATCATATCAATATCACAATTACAATTATGTTTAATATATATACCGATTGGACCATAACCACAACCAAAATCTAATATATCACCTTTAATGCTAGTAAGTTCTAAACTCTCAAGTAAAGATCTTGTACCAAAATCCAAATACTTTTTAGAGAAAACATTATTATCAGTATAAAATTTATACATTTGATTATTAATCCTACAAGTAATTAATTGTTCATTGCTATCTACATCTGTAAATTTATCAAAATAATATGCCATATCACACACCTTACTTATTAAGTATTTTACTAGTTTTATCTAGTAATAATTTACATATTTCGTTATCTCCAATATAATGTTTCATTGCAACAAATGCATCCATAATCGAAATACTAACTTCAACTGCAATATCAGTTTTCAAAACCGTAGCCAACATAGCAACACCTTGTTCAGTAAATGCTGTATGTCCTTTTCTAGAACCTCCTTTTGAAGTCGCAATTTGCGACTTCAAAACATTATAATCTTTGTTAGTTATTCTAAAACAAAACCTTTCAGGAAATTTTTTCTTATTTCGATATACAGCTTCATATATTCTTTTTGTTTCTGTTTTATAAAGTTTAGCTAAATCACTATCAAGCATAACTTGTTTGCCATTAATTTCATATATCAATTTTTCTATTTGTTCAGTTTCTTTAATAATATCATTCATTAATACCTCCTGTGTTTCGTTGATGTTTTAAAATCATATTATCATTTTACTTTATATTTAACTTTATTATTTGAATAGCTATATACACGATATATTTGACTCATTATATTATCAATATCATCTGGTGTATACCACTCTTTAACATAATCAAAATTAACTAAATAATCTTCAATATTATCATTTTTCTTAACTAAATCTACTACATCTAAAGTGTCATATTTTTCACCACCAACAGCCTTTTCGTTATAGATATTAGTATTATCATTCAAAGTAGTATAACTATATATAATTGTCCCTTGATCAACTTTTCTTTCTTTTTTACACATATAAAGTTTTTTAGAAACACCTATTTGTAATTCTAATAAAGAACAATTAGAAAGCTCTTCATAACTTAATTCATGATTTTGGTGATGTTTTTTTATATCATCAATACGAGATTTGGCTCTTTCTCCACCAATCATACAACCAACTACTGTAGCTGCAGAAACGCCTACAATTATACCACAGGTAGCTATCGCAAATTTAATCTCTTGTTTATATGATCTTTTAGATATATGTTTTAATTCATATTTACTCATTTCAAACTCTCCTATTTTTTTACTAATTCTTTGTTTTTTTCACTATAATAATCATTTTTAATTCTTTTAAATAATGATTCTAAATCTTTTTTGCTGTATCCATCTTTTAACATTCCATAAGAAATCAAATATTTTTCAATTATTTCATGCGATATTAATTTTACACCACTAGTTTTTTTATCACTTTGATCATCATAAATTGTTATACCAGTAAACACATCTGAATAAATCAAATTAGAAAATTTATCTTCGCCCAAATATATACTTTCTTTTCCATGAACCTCTAAAACAACTATTTCCAATTTATAAACAATCTCATAAGGAAACATTTCATAATTATTCAAATGAATATTTCCATTTTTTTCAGTTTGATAATTAAACCTTGGTGAACAAGATGAAAAAGATAAAGGTGTAGTTAGAATAACACCACCTAATAAACCAGCTATTAACCTTTTATTTATGTTTTTTATCTTCACCAAAACCTCTCCTTTCAAAAACACTGAAAGCCCATACTATAAAGTACAGGCTTAATAATTATTAAATTTAATTATTTTAATTCGATAGTAGCACCAGCTTCTTCAAACTTAGCTTTTAATTCTTCAGCTTCTTCAGATGATGCTTGTTCTTTAACAACTCCACCTTCATCAG
>CACZQD010000127.1 GCA_902783215.1 uncultured Erysipelotrichaceae bacterium | reverse complement strand
TCAATAAGTGATAATGATACTTTATTCTTATCTAATTTTATTTCATCGACATAACAATCAACAATATCTCCAACACTAACAACTTCACTAGGATGTTTAATATATTCATCTGTTAATTTAGAAATATGAGCAAGTCCATCATTTTTTAAACCAATATCGATGAATACTCCAAAATCAACTACATTTCTTACCGTTCCTTGTAATTTCATTCCTACTTTTAAATCTTCAATGTGAAGTATATCACTTTTTAATATTGGTTTAGGCATTTCATCACGTGGATCTCTTTTAGGATTTTGTAAGCATTTAACTATATCTTCTAAAGTATATTTATCTGTATTTAATTCTTTTGTATAATTATTTAAATCTATGTCTTTTAGTGTTTCAATCATTTTTGGTGTACCAATATCATCTTTAGTTAAAGATAACAAATCAAGTAATTTTAATGTAATATCATAGCTTTCTGGATGTATTCCTGTTTCATCTAAGATATTTACTCCATCCATTATTCTTAAAAAGCCAATTGATTGTTCATATGTTTTTGAACTAAGTATTTTAGCTATTTCTTTACGATCTTTAAATTTACCTTTATTACGAGTATTAATTATTTTATCAATAACTTTTTTGGATAAACCTGATACATATTTAAATAGAAATGGAGAAGCTGTATTAATATTAACTCCTACTTTATTAACCGCACTACTAACTACAAAGTCTAATGATTCTGATAGTTTTTTATGAGAAACATCGTGCTGATACATACCAACGCCAATACTTTCTGGATCTATTTTAACGAGTTCAGCTAATGGATCTTGCAATCTTCTTCCAATACTAATCGCACTTCTTTTTTCAACAGTCAAATCTGGAAATTCTTCAATTGCCAATTTAGATGCACTATATACTGAGGCACCTGCCTCACTAACTATAATATATTCTACTTTACGATCAATTTGTTTAATAACATCGGCAATAAATGCCTCACTTTCTCTAGATGCAGTTCCATTTCCTATAGCTATAATATCTATATGATATTTGTTTATTAAGTCAATGACTATTTTCTTTGCTTCTTCATATTTTTTTACAGGTTCATGTGGATAAATAACTTTAATATCTAGCATTTGTCCAGTAGGATCTAATACTGCTAATTTACAACCAGTTCGGTAAGCTGGATCAAGAGCTAAAACAAACTTATCTTTCATTGGTGGTTGCATAAGTAATTTTTCTAAGTTTTTACCAAAATTATCAATAGCAACTTCTTCAGCTTTTTCAGTTAATTCGCTTCTAATTTCTCTTTCAATACTAGGTTTAATTAATCTTTTATATGAATCTAAAATAGCTTCTTTTACAATATCTACGACAAATGATTGATTGTTTTTTATAACTTTCTTTTCTAAAAAATTTATTATATATTCATTATCATTATTTATCGAAACATTAAGTACTTTTTCTTTTTCTCCTCTATTGAGCGCTAAAACACGATGCGGTTTTATATATTTTACTGGTTCACTATGTTCATAATACATATCATAAACTTTATCTTCATCTTGAGCATTTTTCTTTTTACTACTAGAGATTGTTCCATAATTATATGTATTTCCTCGAATATACTTACGAAAATAAGCATTATCGCTGATATACTCAGCAATAATATATTTAGCGCCTTCTAATGCTTTATTTTTATCTATACCATCTTTTAAATATGGTTTAACTAATATGTCTAAATCTCCAGTAATTGGAAATGACATAATCTTTTTAGCTAATGGTTCTAATCCCATTTTAATAGCTTCTGTAGCTTTAGTCTTTTTTTTCTCTTTAAATGGTCGATATAAATCTTCTACTTCTACTAATTTTGTACTATTCATAATTTGATTTTTTAATTCATTAGTAAGTAATCCTTTTTCATCTATAAGGCGAATAACATCTTCTTTTCTTTTTAGCAAATTAACTTGATAATTATAACTGTTTTCAATTACTCTTATTTGTTCTTCATCTAAACCACCAGTTGCTTCTTTACGGTAACGAGCAATAAAAGGTATAGTATTACCTTCACTAAGTAGTTTTAAAACACTTTCTACTTGATTATTTTTAATATGTAATTCATTTGTCAATTCTGTAATTATTTCTTTATTCATATTTATCTTCCCTTCAATACTTATTTAATATTTCCGATTATGTTTAAATACTTTTCTTCAATCTTTTTATAATTTGGTAATACTTTATCATTCATTTTACTAAAAGGTATTACTTGAAAATTAGTACTGTTATCAGAATAGGAATATATTAATTCTTTTTTATTTATTTGCATAGTTATTTTTTTGTCTAACTTAATTTCAATACCTAATAACAATCCTATGGCTGGATTTTCTCCAATTACTAATTGATTAGATATAAAGTTTCCTAAAGAATATATAACTAAAGTATCATCAATATATTCAATTGGTTGAACAACATGTGGATGAGTTCCTATTATTAAATTTACGCCTAAACCAGATAAATAATTAGCTATTTCTTTTTGAATGTTAGTCGGAGTATTGGTATATTCATCTCCCCAATGCATTGCAACCATAATAAAATCTACTTTATTTTTAATCTTGTTAATATCATTTTTTACTTTTTCTTTATCATATATATTAATTAAGTATTCTTTATCACTAGGTAAATTATTTCCATTAATACCAGTTGTATATGCTAAAAAAGCATACTTTATACCATTTTGTTCATAAACTTCTATATTATCTCTTTGTTCTTGGCTTAAATAACTTCCAGATGTTATAACATTCTTTTTATTCCAGTAATTATTAGAATATATAACTGCTTTCTCACCTTTATCAAATGCATGATTGTTAGCTAGTCCAATTAAGTTAAATCCTAATTTAGTAATAGTATCTCCTATTTCATCTGGAGAATTAAATGCTGGATAACCAGATATTTCCAAATCTGAACCACCAATAATACTTTCTTGATTACAATATTTTAAATCATAATCTTTTAATATAGGTTTAATTTGTTTAAACATTTTATCGAAGCTATAAGTTCCATCACTATTTAATGCATCCTTATAAACTGCTTCATGAATCAAAACGTCTCCAACCATGACTAAAGACATACGTTTTTCTTCTATAACTTTATCTTTTTTCTTTTCAGCACCATTTGGTTTTATACTAATTATTATAGATATCATTATAACTATTATAATTAATATCGCACCTATAATTACTTTTTTCTTCATACTTATCACATTTTAATTATAGCTAAAATTCAAAAAAAAAGCTATATTATTTAGCTAATTTAAATCTATTATTACTTAAAATCAAATCAAGTTCACTTTTTGTTACATAAATACTTACTTGTTCTATACGTATTCCATTATACTTTAATTTTTGAGCTTCTTCTGTATAATGATTATCATTAATATATTTTATATACATACTTTCAAATTCATTAATATTAGTTTTGATGCTTTTATTAGTATCAAAATTATATGATTTGAATGGTATAAATCTCTCATATATTGGATTATTATATGGCCTAATACTTATAACTTGATAATTTTTAAAATACTTATTAATATTTTTAGTGGTTATCTCTTCCAAACTGACATCTAAATCATATATGTAATAATTATAATCTGTTTCTTGAAAGACAGTTATACTATCTTCTTTTTCCGTTTTAACATTTAAACAGAGTATACAAAACACAACTAATAATATCAAAATAATTGTTTTTCTCATATAACCACCAATAATATTATTTTCTTAATAATTGATAATATTCTTTGAAATTTAAAAAAATTGTGGTATAATGTTTCGGTCAAAGGAGAAATTAAATGAAAGAAAAATTTATTAATAGAAATAAAAACATCTTTAATTTGTTTGTAAATGAAAAAATGTCCTACGAAGATATTGAAGCAATATATAATATAAAAAAATCATCAATTAAAATTATTATACGTAATTATATTAAAAATACATCAGATAGCAATGAAATAATTAATTATAACCAACGAATGGTATTAATTAAAACAGATTTGAGTGAACAAGACTTAAAATATATTTATGAATCATTTGTTAAGTGTAATTGGGATATTCCAATTAACAATGATAAAGTTAAAAAATACAACATTGATTTTATAACTCTTTATATGTATGCTAAACTATATGAAAAATTTTTTGTAAATTTAACTGATGAGATCTATGGCAAAGATAGTCCACAAATATCAAGTGTGGAAAAATTTAGTATTGCTAAAAACATGGTTATGTATTATATAGATGTGAAGAAAAATAGTAATGATATAAATAGAGAAACATTTTGTACTGATAATAATATATTACCTTCTCAGTTAAGTGAATGTATTCACCTTATAAAAGAAAAAGAATTATCATTATATAATCAATATTTAGGAGCAGAGCAATATGGAATTAAACAAAATACCGAAAACGAAAAACATCAAATATATTTATTAATTGATCAGTTAAATAACGGAAAAGAAGATGATGGAATTATACGTGAATATGATTCAATTGATTTTGAATTTGATTTTAATAATAATATTAATCACCTATCTAAAATTACTGCTGAATTATTTAAACAAAAGCAAATATCACGAAGTAACTTATATTTGATTAAATCATTTATAAATAAAATTGGTTTTATTAAAATATCTAGTTATTATTATCAACCAAAATATTTTAATTTTAATGAACAAGAAATACAAGATGCATTGAATTCTTATAAAGAAATTAATTGTGAACGTGATAAGAATGGATATCCAATTAAAGGAACAGGTACTATTATTGCATATGAAGAAAATAAACAAGTTATAGATTTCATTAATGATAATAATTTAACACTTAATTGTATTAATTTCCAATCAGGAATAAACAGAATAGCTTTAGGAATTAAACTAAATAATAAACAGAAAAAACTCAAATGAGTTTTTTTATATTACAATTGCATATAAATTTCCTGATCCTTTATTAACTAACTTAGATAAAGTTTGTTGTAATTTAAATCGAGCGTTTTCTGGCGTAAGCGATAATTTTGCTTGGATACCTTCTTTAACAATCTCATCTAAGCTTCTACCAAATATTTCATTCTTCCAAATACTAGATGGATCTGTATCGTTATCTTTCATTAAATGATTTATTAATTCTTTACTCTGTAGTTCTGATCCAATAATTGGTTCAAAAGTACTTTCAACATCCACCCGAATCATATGAATAGAAGGTGCGACGGCTTTTAATTTAATACCATATCTACTTCCTTGCTTAATTACTTCCGGAGTTTCTAATGTCATATCTTTAAGTGATGGTGAAGCAACACCATATCCTGTTGATTTAACCATTTTTAATGCACTCTTAATTTGATCATATTCTGATTTAGCTTCATTATAATCTTGAAATAATTTTAATAAATCAGCACGAGAATTAACTTCAACTCCAATTATGTCTTTTAATACTTGATCATACAGTTCATCTGGGGATTCTAAATTCAAAGTTACTATACCATTTGATGTATCCACATCTGAAATATATGATTTAGAGATATATTCAGAATCTTCAAAATGATGATTTATTTTATCTATATCTCTTAATTTATCTACTTCAATTACGCTTTCTTTCATTTTATCAATATATATTTTCTTTAACCAATTGCTTGGATCTAAACTAGCAATCCAATCTGGAATATTTATCTTTACTTCTACAACAGGAAATTCATATAGAGATTCTTTTAAAACACTATAAACATCTTTTTCATTCATATTTTCAATACTCATTGGTAGTACTGGCACTCCATATTCTTCACGCAATTCATTCGTTAACCTTTCAGTATCCGGTAACATTGGATGAGCAGAGTTTAAAATAACGATAAATGGCTTCCCAATTTCTTTTAACTCATCAACAATTCTTTTTTCTGTATCAACATAACTACTACGATTTATTTCTCCAAATGATCCATCAGTTGTGATTACAATACCTATACTAGAGTGATCTCTAATAACTTTTTCTGTTCCTATTTCAGCAGCTTCAACAAAAGGGATTTCCTCGTCATACCAGTATGACCTGTTTTCGTGATACCCATAAGTCTTTTTAAAAATTGCTCAAAAGCAACCTGTATTTTTCTTATACTAATAC
>CACZQD010000126.1 GCA_902783215.1 uncultured Erysipelotrichaceae bacterium | reverse complement strand
TTCACCTCCATTTCTGACCTAATATTCTATCATATGATTAAATATATATCACATTTAGGGGGTCACCATGTATTATAAAAAATAAATTTATGGTTTTCTCTTTAAAAAATAAAAGATAATACCTTAAGTATTATCTTTGAGAATTCATTGAATATATCTTTTCAGTTCTATTTTTTAAATTTTGTCTTAATAAATCATCATAACCCATAATATGAACCTGTGGTATCGCACCTAAATAAATATTACCAGTCTCTCCATCTAACGATACAACAGTTCCTTCTTTATACTCGTTACTGCCTATTTTCATTAAATTATTATCATAATCAATATCTATATTATTTGCAAACAAACAACTCTTTTTTAAAGTCTTAGACATTAAAAGGGCATACATCAAGGTATTTCGATGAGTAAATATAAAACCTTGAGACTCTTTTAAAACATCAATATCTTCAGGATTAATATCTTCTTTAACTAGTATTACTTGTTCCCCTTGTTGCGCTAATTGATGAGCTTTTTGACTATTAAAAACTATTTTACCACAAGCAATTTCTTTAGAAATATTTAATCCAGTTGTTATTAGTGTTGCACTACCGACATGTTTATCTATAAATTTTTTCTCCATAAACCTCATCCCCTTTAATAATTATACCTTATTTTTTTGATATGTGCAAATCCATATTATTTAAATAATAATTATGAACATCTAAATTAGAATTATTTAATACTTCAAAAGCGTAAGGTAAATCATTGTTCAGTTTCATTAATTCAATTGTACTATTAAATTTATTTATAGCATCTATTATTATATCTTTTTCATAATGATCTAAATTATACAAAGCATCAATATCATTGATTTTTCTTGTCTCTAAATCATCAAGTATACGTTTTACTTTATATGGATCATCAATTAATTCTTGAACAAGAAATTTCACACATTCTCTTTCAAAAATACAGTATAAGGATATACGATTATCAACATCATTTTTATATTCTTTAGTAAAAGCATGTTTTGTATTAGAAACACATCCCATATCACTTGCTAATTTTCTATTTAAATTCACAACTAATTGACTTGAAGGTGAATCAATAATATGTCCTGTACCTATTAATTCAGGTGTATATCCTAAATCATATAAAAGTATTCTAACAGCTTCTTGCTCATCACCTTGATATGCCATTAATTGATAATTAACTAAGTCAGGATATTGTATTAAAAGGTCTTTAATTCTATCATTAGGTATCATAATAATTGTTTTATCGGACAAAGTCATATTACCCTTTATAAATGTATCTTGGACGGCAAAAAGCCGGAAATCAGAATTATTTAATTGTTCATTTAGCGGTTCGAAAATAATAAAAGGTCGATTAGTAAAATTCCCTTGTAAATGAGATTGAACTAACCCATTTTCACAAAAATGAACACTACTACGATAATCTAAAACATAAAACTCTATTTGTTCTTCAAATTCTATTGGGACTGAATATATATCCTCAAATACTTTTCGATGAACTAAACATCTTTTCAAATCATCAAAAGATTTTTTACTAATCTTTTTGGAATTAATTAACGGTTCCATCTTTCGATCTTTTGGAAAAATATCAGTAGTTCTCACTAACATAATATCACTTGGATTATACTCTTCAACTGTTTGTGATACCTCTTTTTGTCTTTTTTCAATTAATTCTTCATAATAATCAACCAATTGTTTATTATCAGCATAAATACATCTTACTTTATCCATAAAAACATCCTTTTCATAATAAAAATTAAAAAGATTAATCTTTTATTTATTAGGAATTAATCTTTCTTTACCACCCATATATGGTCTTAAAACACTAGGTATTAAAACACTACCATCTTTTTGTAAATTGTTCTCTAAGAAAGCAATTAACATTCTTGGTGGCGCAATTACTGTATTATTTAAAGTATGCGCATATACTTTATTTCCATCACTATCTTTATAACGAATAGCAAGTCTTCTAGCTTGAGCATCAGTTAAATTAGAGCAAGAACATACTTCAAAATAAGCTTTTTGTCTTGGACTCCATGCCTCAATATCACAAGAACGATACTTTAAATCTGCTAAATCTCCAGAACAACAAACAAGCTTACGGACTGGAATATCTAAACTTCTAAAAAGTTCCACTGAATAATTCCACATTTTTTCATACCAAGATTCACTATCTTCTGGTTTACAGATTACTACCATCTCTTGCTTTTCAAATTGATGAATACGATATACTCCACGTTCTTCTATACCATGAGCACCAACTTCTTTTCTAAAACAAGGTGAATATGAAGTCATTGTAATCGGTAATTCACTTTCTTTTAATAATTGATCTTTAAATTTGGCAATCATACTATGTTCACTAGTACCAATTAAATATAACTCTTCACCTTCAATTTTATACATCATATTATCTTTTTCTTCGAAACTCATAACCCCATCTACAGCTGATCCATGAATCATATATGGTGGGATACAATATGTAAAACCTTTATCAATCATAAAATCTCTAGCATAAGCTAATACTGCAGAATGAAGTCGAGCAATATCACCCATTAAATAATAAAATCCGTTGCCACTCACTCTACCTGCTGCTTCTTTATCAAGGCCACTAAAAGAAGCCATTATATCAGAATGATAAGGTATTTCATAATCAGGAACATTAGCTTCCCCAAAACAAGCTTCCTCAACATTTTTACTATCATCTTCACCAATAGGAACATCATCCGCAATAATATTAGGAATCATCATCATTTTATTCTTTAGCTCACTTGAAAGCTTATTTTCCTCTTCTTCAATAGATGTTAACTTGTTATTAATATCAACTACAACTTTTTTCTTTTGATTAGCCTCATCTATTTTTTTATCTTTAAATAAAATACCAATCTCATTACTAATAGTATTTCTCTCTTTTCTTAAATTATCACCATTTAACTTTAATTCACGAACCTTTTTATCAAGTTCAATAATCTCATCAACCAAACCTAGCTTATGATCTTGAAATTTCTTTTTAATATTTTCTTTAACTAACTCACTATTTTCTCTAATTAATTTAATATCTATCATGTTAATTCTCCCTCCCAAAAAAACAAATTGGTATATCAAATATAAATTTATTTTACATTATTTTCTCAACTTTTACAAGATATTATAGCAATTAATTAATAATATTTATAATTTAAAAGAAAAAGAATCATTTAAGAATCTTTATTTCTTCTTTAGATAAGCCAGTTACTGATGAAATAGTTTTAATATCAATATTTTGTTTTAACATCTTTTTAGCGATATCTTTTGTGTTTTGTTCAACACCTTCTTGAAAGCCAACTTTTCTTGATGTATTTATTTCCATCATATATTCTTTTTCATCAGATAAAAACTCAATAAATTTACTATCACTATTTAATCTTTTAACTTCACTCTTTAACTTTTCCATTTCTTTATCACTTACCTTTTTATTTAATTCTTCTTTATTACTTGATAACATATTTAAAAACTCATATCTATTATAACATGAATTTTTAAGTTTAGTTAAATTATATTCATAAATAGTGAAATTATTAATGTATAAATCATTATATCTTTTTCCTTTAAGATTATATATTTCATAATCCGGTATATCTTTATCACTTGTCGTTAAATTGATTTGATAAAAATCTGGCATATCAATATAATCTTCCCCTGCATCTAATGAATCAGAATATATTTTACACCCATATCCAAAGTTTCTTCGATGATTATATTTATCGATATAATTATTTACTTCAATATTTATAATTTTTTTATCATTTGTCTCACATATTACATCTAATGTTTTTCCCTTTACTCTTATTTTATTTTTAGGTAATTCTTTAGATACTGCTGAAATAACTTTAACTTTAATTCCAATTGATTCATATATTAATCTTTCTAGTAAATCACGATTATTTTCATTACAAAAGATTGCCTTAAACATTCCATCATTAAGTGCATTATAAAACTTAGCCATATACCTCCTCTCATAATAAAGTCAAGTATTTCTATACAAAACTTTATAAAATTTTTATTTTTTTATTTTAAATTAGCGATTTTACTAGT
>CACZQD010000125.1 GCA_902783215.1 uncultured Erysipelotrichaceae bacterium | reverse complement strand
CGGTAAAACAATAAGCAACCTTACATACTTATTATACAACATTTTTTGCATAAAGAAAAGAGGTTGACCTTTGTCAACACTCTGAAACAGATAACTAACTAGTTATCTGTTTTTTATTGTTATATACGTGCTATTACGATAAACTAATAGGGTATACTTTTGTGTATTATATAAATAGTATTTAAAATGTACTATATCTTCAATTTTTTTGTTATTTATGGAGACAATAATATCTCCTTTTTTTAATAATTTAGAATTATAATTATCTGTTACAATAACTCCTCTTAATCCATGATTACTTAATTTATATTTCTTTAGTATTTTTTTGTTTGTGGTACTAGCTAATTGAACGTTTAAATCTGGTCTTTTTATAGATTTTGTCTCCAACTGGTGAGCAACTTTTAATACTTTGTTTATATCTATTGCATATCCTATATTCTTCTCTTTATCATCAACCATTGACATCATACCTATAACATTATTACCGTGATAAAGAGGTTTCCCACTATCTCCTAAAGAAACTGGCAAATTTACTTTCAAAGTATTAATCAAATAATTACCATTCGATAATTTAACTAATACTTTTTTATTTTTTGTACGAATATAACCTTTATTATGTGTTATCCTAACTCTATCATTTATATGATACATTACTTGAAATTGTGCAGGTAAAAGCCTTTTATCATTATTCACAGATAATACAGCTATATCTTCATACTCATCACCATTAACTAGTTTAGCTATTTTATCCTTAAATCCATATTGAATAATAATCTTATCACTATTATTTATAATATGATAATTTGTTACAATATAAGTCTTTTTATCCTTCTTATATACTATTCCATACCCTGTTTTTGTGGATAATTCATTATCACTAATTATTTTAACTACATTATAATGTGGATATATATATACTCTATTTATAATAACTATAATAAGTATCAGTACTAAACATATAGTTATTTTTATTTTATAATTCAATTATATCTCTCCAATTAATTGGAAAACCAATTTTATTTAAAAATTTGTTGATAGTTATTATTTCTGTTTTTGCTTCTAATACATCTATTTCATAACCAATTTCATTAATTAGCTCTCTAAACTCTGATTCTGAAAGCATTTGTTTAAAGATAATTATAACAGCAAATAAATCGTCCTTACCATATATATACATATCTTCTTTTTTAGCAATTTTCAGTTTTTCATGATATTTAGTATTCGGAATAATTTTTTGCGTTTTATGATCATATAATATATCTTCATGGGCACATAAATTACGATAATTAGCTAAGATGTGCAGATAAATAGATAGGGTTTCTGGATCAATATTATAAAAATCTGCAATTGTTTGTTTATCTTGATGTTTAAAAATATCATAAAATTCTGATACTAATCCAAAAGAAACAACTTTAACTAAAATCCATAAAGGTACATAACCATAATTAGTTATATAGTGCATTGTAGCTGTGTGCTGAGACCCATTCACACGTATTTGTCTAGCTACTTTATTTAATACATCTTTAACTTGTCTACCTTTAATAGTATCATTAGTAAAATTATCAGGATTTAAATAATCCTTTTCTTTAAATCCATATTGTTTAGATAATGCATAACTAATAATAGATTTTATGTTATTCTCAATTATCAAAAGATTTTTAAAAAATATATTACGTAAATTGCGATCAAATTTAAACATTCCATATAATTCTTCAAAAGTAGTTCCTTCAATAAATTGATCTTTTTTCTTTAAAAAGAAATGACGATAACCATTTATAAAAAAATAGTTTTCTTTAAACAAAATATTTTTAGCTTTTTCTTCATCTTTAATAACTAATCCTTTATGTTTTAGTATTTCTATTTGTTCATCTAATGTCTTAAATACTTTTTTACTCATATAATCACACTCTATTCTTTTAATAGTATAACATAACATCAAGAAAAAAAGAACCTTCTTTATAAACTTATCAAAAAAATAAACACTTCTTACTAGTGTCTACTTTTTATTTTATCCATTATACATGCCTAATATTTTTTGATCATCTTCATCAGTTAAGTCCTGTAAAACCCATTCATTTTTATCATCTCTTTTTAATGATAAATATAATGTATATTTAGTTGTTTCTTTTGACTTATCTAATATATCTAATCGATAATCATTATATGTTTCAGTATTATATTGTCCTTCTTCATAGAAGTCTTTTTCCTTTTTTACACCATCTTTATTTAATTCTTTGTTAAAATCAGTGACCATTATTTCTACTTCAACAACCGCACTATCACCATTAACTGTTTCTTCTTTAATTGTATATTTAAGATTTTGATAGTGTTTTTTCATAATATTACGATATCTTTTTTTCTGTTTTTCAGTTAGTGTAGTCTCTTTCTCAACTACTAGATCTAGATCGTCTAATACATTTGAATTTAATGTTTGATAGTTATTAAAAAATGCTTCTACTTTTTTAGTTGGTGTATTATCAATATCAGATAAATTAATAGAACATGCAGATAATAATATTAATGATATTATCAATAAACCTATTTTTTTCATTTTTACCTCCAATATTAAAATGGAATTATTTTTAAAATTTATACGCCATCTTTAAATCCTTTTTTTCTTAAGATAAGTTTTCTTAACCAATCAATTGGAATAACAGAAAAAGCAAGTATAATCATTATTTCTAATTCTTTAAATGTAAGTCCAGATGTTCTAAATAAATTTCCTCCATAATATATTAAGGCTATTTGAACAAAAACAATAAAACTAATAATTACTATAAACATTTTATTTTTACATATATTAGCTAATAAATTAATTCTATGAGTTCTAGCATTAAAACAATTAAATACATCGATAAATATAAAAAGTCCAAAAAAGGCTGTATATAAATATTTTTGACTTACATCATAACGATATATATTTTTAATAATGGGCAGTTTTAAAAAAAGCAAACATAAAATAGATGAATATAATCCTGTTGAGATTATTTCATTGATCATATATTTATTTATTATAGATTCATCTTTCTTTTTAGGCTTTTCTTTCATATATTCTTTAAGTGGCGGTTCAAAGGAAAAGGCTACTCCAGCTAATGTATCCATTACCATATTAATCCATAACATTTGAATAACAGTAATTGGCATTTCTATTCCGATAAATGGACCAATTATAGATAATGATAAGGCGCATAAATTTATGGTTAATTGCAGAATAATAAATTTGCGAATACTTTTAAATATTGTTCGTCCGAATAATATTGCTTTAGATATAGATAAAAAATTATCATCTAATATAACAATATCACTTGCTTCTTTAGCAACTTCTGTTCCACTACCCATCGAAAATCCCACGTCAGCTTTTTTTAGTGCGGGAGCATCATTTACACCATCGCCAGTCATTCCTACGACTAAACCCAATTCCTGACTCAGCCTAACTAATCTACTTTTATCATTTGGTAGTGCTCTTGCTATTACAGCAATATTCGGTAATATTTGTTTTATTTCTTCATCAGTTAATTTATTTAATTCACTACTTTCTAAAACTTGTTTTCCTTCATAATAAATACCTGTTTCTTTAGCTATTGATAAAGCAGTCTTTTTATTATCTCCTGTTATCATAACTGTTTGAATGTGGGCATTTTTTACAAGCGAAACACCTTCTATAGATTCCTTTCTAACTTCATCATTAATTAATAAAATACCTACTAAAGATAAAGATTTAAAATCTTTAGGATTACTATTTGTTGATGTTGCAAGTAATATAACTCGAATACCTTGATTAGCTTTTTGATTAATTATTTCTTCTATTTTCTTTTTATTTAATTTATATAATTGATTATTATAGTAATACTTTTGGCAATGTTTTAGTAATACTTCTGGAGCGCCTTTAATTAAGTTAATTTTTTCTTTATCATAAATAGTTGTAACAGAATATTTTAATTTACTATTAAAAGGAATATTATTTAATACTTTAATCTTTTTATCTTGTGATTTAAAGAATTTCAAAATAGCTTGATCAGTAATATTGCCACCAATTATTTTATTATCATTATAACTACTGGCATTATTATAAATGCAACTTTTATAAACAATATCATGCATATCTTTTAGTTCTTTTTCATTCTTGTAATATTTACCATTACCATCCACAAAACCAATAACTTCAAGTTTTCCCTTAGTAAGAGTGCCTGTTTTATCAGTAAATAAAATATTAATATTTCCAGATGTTTCAATTCCTACTAAATTTCTTACTAAAACATTATTTTTAAGCATCCTTTTCATATTAGATGATAAAACTAAAGTAATCATCATAGGTAAGCCTTCTGGAACAGCAACTATTATAATTGTTACACAAAGCGTTAATGCATACAAAATGTGACCTGATAATACAGGAAAATTATTAATTGTTTCCTTAATTAGATTAATATCAAAATGATTTTTTATAACTAAAACCGAAAACATATATGATATAAAAACTAGTATTGAGCCAATATAACCTATTTTACTAATAAAACTAGCTAATCCCCTCAATCTTAATTTAAGAGGTGTTTCTGGCTGTTTATCCTGTAATTCTGAAGCTAATTTACCATAGAAAGTATTATCTCCTACATTAGTTACTTTCATATAAGCTTCATTATCATAAACAACCGTTCCTCGATATAGAATATTATTTTTATTTGGCCTATTAATATTTAAACATTTTTCTTTAAAAGCCTCTTTTGTTTCTCCATTAATACTCGATTCATCTACATTAATAGACCCTTTAATAACAATTCCATCTGCAGGAATTTTATCACCTTGCTGTAAAAAAACTATATCTGATACTACAACGTCTTCTATAGGTATTTCTATTTTTTTACCATTTCTTATTACTTTACGCTTTACTTTAGAGGCTTCTTCTTGTAATTTTTCAAAAGCTTTCTCACTACCATATTCAGATATAGTTGATATTAAAGATGCTAATGCGATAGCAATAACTATTCCTATTGTTTCATACCAGTCAAAACTAGAAAACAAAAATATCGTTTTAATAGCTAAGGCAATTAATAAAATCTTAATAATTGGATCACTTAAGGTAATAAATAATTTCTTTACAAACGAATCTTTTTTCACTGTACTTAAATTGTTTAATCCATACTTTTCTCTATTTTGTTTTACTTGCTCATCTGTTAATCCTTGCATATTTCCTCCTATAAAAATATAAGCTGAAAATATAATTTTAGAATAAACAAAAAAAGACAAAAAGTCTTTTAAATACATTCTACATATGTATCAGGTAAACATCTCAATGCACAACAACAATCTAAATTCATTGTAAAGAATGAATTTGTTGCTACATATGGAATAGTATCACTGGTTGTTGGATCAGTATTGTCTGCCAAAACTCTAAATGTACAACAACATCCATTTATTTTTTCTACTCTAAATACATTAGAACAAGTTACTCCTTCATCTCCACACACAACATTTTCACGTGTAATTGGCATACTCCAAGGTGTACCATTACCACTACAAGTATATAAAACAACTGGTCTTGTATTGCAATTTAACGAAGTTGTTCCGCATCCCAAGAATCCACGATCACAAGTTTCTAAACAAGTATCATTACAATCAGCGTTTTGTTGTAAAACATTTATTACACTCAATATTTCTGCAATACAACAATTTTTTTCTCTTTCTGGACAATTATCCATGTTATTCACCCCTTCTTTAAATTTCTAATATAACATATGAATTATGTGCAAAAGAGTGTGAATAAATGACCTATATTGCAATTTTATTGTGTATATTTTTCATATTCATGATACAATATATGTGGAAGTGGTTTAATGAAAGACTGTATTGAAGAACGCGAAGAATATATCTTAGACATTCAAAATGGAAAAAAAATAACCGTTCGTGATTTACAAATGGAAGTTTTATCTATTATGGATGAAATTCATCGAGTATGTGAAAAAAATGATATAAAATATGGATTGCTTGGTGGTTCTGCTTTAGGAATAGTTAATTATAAAGGATTTATTCCTTGGGATGATGATATAGATATATGCGTTGAAAGAAAAGATTGGAATCGATTTATTGATGCTTTAAACAAAGATTTAAATGAAGATTTTTATTTTCAATGTTTTGAAAATGATAAATTGTTTAATACAATAAATGGTCCAACTATGAAAGTCAGAAAGAAAAACACTTACATAAAAGAAGCAAATACTTTACTAAAAAACAGGTGCAAAAGTGGAAACGGAGTATTCGTTGATGTAATAATTTATGATAATATATGTGAAAATAAATTTATAGATGAGTTAAATAGAACTGTTATTAAAATAGTAATGCCCTTTATTGTATTACTTGACAATTTACACATTAACCCAATACATTTAAAAAAATTTGTAGTATGGTTTTCTAATAGATATTCGAGAAAATACGAGAATAGTAAACTAATGAGTCAACCTATATCAGTACCTTGGGAAAAATTTTTACACGAACCAGTATTTTTAAAAAAAGATATATTACCATTTAAGAAATATGAATTTGAGGGAAGACAGTTTTATTCATATAATAATCTTGAAAAAATATTAAAAGAGTGGTTTGGTCCAAATTGTTTAAAGAAGTGGAATGAAAAAGAAAAAAAATGGGAAGAGACTTTACCAATCTCTAAAAGGAAACCAAAACATACGGCAGAAATTAATTTAAAAGGAGATGGTCCATATCAAAAAGATCGTTAGAAATGGTATTATAATTGGAATATGTCTAGGTATTGTTGCCTTAATAATATTTAATGATGTTAGTTTTCATTTCTTAGGTATAGGTATTGTTTGTATTGGAATTAGTTTATTATACTTAATCAATCATAAAAAATGATTGATTTTTTTTATAGATACTAATCCTAAAATGCATACTAAAAAACCAATCATTAATTCTATTATTGATGAGTACTGTTTTAAACATAAGAATATCATATACACAATTGTCCCCCACTGTAACCCTTTAATTGCGCTATAAGTTTGATCTTGAAACTTATTAAAACAATAATTTATCATTCTAGATGTTAAATAAATACCTATCATAATTCCTAGTCCAAATGGTATTAATACTTTTAGGTTAGTATATAGTTGACTTATAATAAAAAGCGAACTATAGGTATTAATAATTAAGTCATATGCGCCCATCATCATTAATATTGCAGTACCACTAATTCCTGGGATAATCATAGTAGCTGCATCAACTAGTCCAATTAAAACAAAATATAAAAACTTAATAATTGTATTATTTAATTGTATTGTATTGGGTTTAGTTATTAAAACTAAACCAAGAACCATGCTAAATGATATTAAACTAATATAATTATATTTATTGTGTTTTTTATTCTTTTTACTACTACCAATAATTAAACCAATAAATAAAAACATAGTAACTATGTAATAATTATTTAAAAAGTAAACTATAATACCACTTAATAAACTTATCGAGATAATTATTCCTATGCCTAATTTACCCAAATAATATACATTATTTTTAAAATCCGAAAAAAAATGAGTAATACAGTTTATTGCTTTTTCATAAATACCTAAATTTATCGCAATAATACTACCACTCACTCCTGGTATTATTTTACCTATTCCAATTATTATTCCTTGTATAATCTCTTTCATATTAAAATATATGAACACTTTATTTATTTAGACCAAAATATCCATTTTTAACATACATTGTTTCATTAACTACATAAAAAGCTTTTGGATCATATTGATTGATAAGTGATTTTAAAAGATTTAATCTATTACTATCTATTTCACAAAAGAACATATATTTTTTTATTTTTAAACTATTAATATTCATAACTGCTACAGCAAAACCATTTTCTCTTAATGAATCTACTAATTCTTTACTTTTATGAGTAGTTATTATTTGAACACCTAATTTACTTTTAAATAGTACATTTGTAAGCTTTCCTCCAATATATGTTCCTGCAGAAAAACCTAATGCATATGATAGTATTACAAGATAATTATCACTTGCCATACTCAATACTTGTTCAACCACAACAAACCATACAGTTATTTCAACAAATCCAATAAGGCTACCTATTAAATTTTTTCCTTTAACAACAATTGTTGTTCTAATTGTTCCTAAAGAAACATCAACAATTCTTGAACAAAATATTAGTATACATAGAATAAAAACATTCATTATATCACCTCTATT